>CAZBKU010000018.1:0-22343 GCA_964492585.1 uncultured Thermoplasmatales archaeon
CTCGACCAGGTCCATCAGCGGGACCGGGTTGAAGAAGTGCATCCCGATGACCTGGCCTGGGCGGTCGGTGGCCGCGGCCAGGGTCGTGATCGGGATCGAGCTGGTGTTGGAGGCCAGGACCACGTCGTCCCGGCACGTCCCGTCGAGACCCTCGAAGAGCTCGACCTTGGCATCCTCGTTCTCGATGATGGCCTCGACCACGAGGTCGGCCTGGCTGAACGGGGCCAGCTCCGTGGTGGTCTGGATCCGGCCCAGGGCCTCGTCCATCTCGTCCTGGCTCAGGGTGTCCTTCTTGACGAACCGGGATAGCGAGCCCTCGATGGCCTCCAGGCCCTTCTCGAGGTAGGCGTCCTTGATGTCGCGGAGGAGGACGTCGTAGCCGGCCACGGCGGCGACCTGTGCGATGCCGCCGCCCATCTGGCCGGCGCCGACGACGCCGATGGTCTGGATGGTCATGGGCCAGGCACGCGGGCCGGGCTTGAAAACCGTTGCCCGCTCTGGGGGTGACCTCGGGCCCGGGGCTGGCCGGGGGCTATCTCTCCTTCAACCGGCTTTCGAGGTCGTCGAGATCCCGCCGCAGCCCGATCACGAGGGCCTGGATCGAGCTCTTGATCTCGTCGGCCTGATCCTCGCCCCGGGCACCAAGCTCGTCGATCCGGTCCTCGAGCTGGTCCGCGGTCCCCTTGACGAGCGCGATCCGGGCGCCGAGCTCGGCCTCCACCTCCTCAGAGACCTCCTTGGCGTCCTCCTCGAGCTCCTCGATCTGATCGCGCCACTCGGTCAGGCGCTCGTCGACCTTGGAGGTCAGCTCCGAGGCATCGGCCTCCTTGATCCGGTCGATCCAACCCGGCTGTTGCTCTTCCTGGGTGGTTCCTGAGGCCATCGGGTCAGCGTTGCCGGCGGGGGCCTTGTGACCCTTGTGCCAGGCGCGTCGAAGGACGGTCTCGGGCCTGAAGATGGTCGTATGGTGCGCGAGAGGGTCGTATGCCACACCTTCAGCCCTTGGTACCTAGATGATACCTCGAACCTCTAGCTCGGGTGGATGGCCTCTGCCAGCACAGCAGCCGGCTCAGGCCGGTCGTAGAGCCCGTCGATCAGCTCCTGCCACCAGGCCTCCAGGCCGCTGCCATCCCCGGCCTCGGGGTCCAGGCCCCACTGCTCGGCCTCCTCGCGTCGGTCGCGGCAAAGCTGGGTGAACTGGGACCAGAAGAGGTCGCGCTTGGCCGGGCTCAGATCGTCGACGGGCAAGCCGAGCAACAGCGGCGGGGTCCCGCCGTACCGGAGGAGCACCGGCAACCCGTCGGGGCCGACCAACAGGCGCTGCTGGGGCTCGTCGGGGAGCTCGATCTCCTCGGTCCCCTCGGCCGTGTCACCGGCCTGGGCCAGGAGCACGGCGGCCAGATGGCCCTCCAGCCCTTCCAGGGCGGCCCAGGCCTGCTCGAGGGTCTTGACCCCGGGCCAGGAGAGCGCGTCCTGGCCGGCGTCTGTGGCCCACCAGACCGCGTAGACCCCGGCGATCTCCTCCTCGTCCTCGGGCCAGGGCCCGAAGTGGTGGGGGGCCAGGGTGGTCAGCGGGAGCTGGCCGGGCTCGGCGTCCAGGTCCAAGGGCTCCGGGGCGTAGTACACCGGTCGGTGGCGGCCGGCGTCCTCGAAGGCCTGGCGAAGGGCAGCGTAGGTCGCCGAGGCCTCGTCGTCGGCCTGCGAGAAGGCGAACACGGGCCACCGCTGCCCGTCAGGGTCCCGGACCTCGCAGGCGGCCTCGACCACGCCCTCGTCGAACAGGTAGGCGGCCTGGGGCTTGATCACCGTGAGCCCGTTGAGGCCGTCCAGCCGGTCGACGAGCTGCAGCGACCAGAACGTGGCACCCAAGCCGGCCGGATCCTCAGGGGGAGGCCTGGGGCCGTTGTGCGGCCACGAGGCTGGGGCGTCGGTGGCCAGCGTCCCCTCCCGGGGGACACCTAGGGAGACCGGGTCGTGGGGCGGGGCCTGGCCGTCGTCCTCTTGGGCAGCACCGGGCATGCTCGCCGGGCTCCACGGCAGGGGGTACTAGTAGCTTGGTGCCAGCGGCCCTTCCGGTGGGAGGGTCAAGCGGTTCGTCTACGCGACGGCAGGTGTGTCGTCGCTACCCGACCATGGGTGGGAGGGCTGGCCGACGATCACACCGCCGACCACCAAGAGCTCGACGTCGGTGGTGGCCAGCCGGGTCATCGTCCACCACCAGTCGGTGGCCTCGGAGCCCCCGGGCGCCTCGACCTGATCGAACCGCCCGCTGGCCCGGGCCTTCTCGTAGTGCTCGGCCACCAGGCGCCAGAAGGCATCGCGGTAGGCCGTCGAGGCCTGCTCGATGTGCAGATGGAAGCGCAAGCCCCGGGCCTGGCTGAACGTGAGCAGGACCGGCTGACCCTCGGGCCCCTCGACGAGCAGTTGGTGATCGTCCTCTGGCAGGGCCACCGGGTCATGGCCCTCCTCCACGTGCCCCAGAGCCTCGAGGATCCGGGCCCACGCGTGGGGCTCGATCCCCTCCAGGGCGGTCAGGGTGCGGCCCACCTGCTCGGTCCCCGCCCAGGCGTCCAGGTCGTCCCCGTCGTCGGTGGCCCACCAGATCGCATAGGTCCCCTCCACGCGCTGGCGGTCCTCGGGCCACGGGGCCAAGAGATGGGGTCCGAAGCTCGTGAACGGATCCCCGGGCCCGTCGGTGGCCCCCAGGGGTGCTGGCGCGTAGTAGACCGGCTGGGGAAGCTCCCGCTGGTCGAAGAGATCGCAGGCACGCCCGAAGGCTCGAGCGGTCTCCGGGTCGGCCTCGTCGTAGGCGAACAGGGTCCATCGCTGGCCGTGGCGATCGACCAGCTCGGCGGTGGCCTCGACCACACCCTCGGGGAACAGGTAGGCCGGGGCCACGCGTTCCAAGGCCAGATCGTCGCGCTCGGTCAGGTGATCGATCAAGCAGCTGGCCCATCTGCCGGCGTCCTGGAGGTTGCCCTGGACCGGGAGCGGGCCTGTGCGGGGCCATGGCTCGGGAGCGTCGGTCGCCAACGTGCCCTCCTCGAACGGGACCTGGGGCGCACTGCCCTCCACGGGGGCCCAGGCCGAGGGCGCTCGGCCGGCCGGGCCATCGGGCCACCTTCGGGGAGACGGCCTACTTGTACCTGGGGGCCAAGGGACCTGGAAGACCTATGGGCCGCCTGGCCAGCGTAGAACCGGGTTAGGAGCGCTCTCGACGGTCCCCGAGGCGGGCCAGGGGGCCGGCGGTCGCCACCAGGGCCACCACGAGCAGGGCCCCGGGCGCCGGGGCCTCTTGACCGGTGGACCCCCCGTCGTCAGGGCCAGCGGCGGTGTCCTCGCCGGAGAGGTAGGCCACCCCGTCGTCGGGCACGTTGGCCACCGAGAACGTGTCCAAGGTCTCCCCGCCGAGAGCCACGAACCGGCCATCAGCGCGATCCGGGGCCAGATCCAGGACCAGGGTCCCGTAGTGGTCGTTGTCGCGGTGGGCCGTCCAGTCGGGCCGGTCGCCGGACCACTCGTAGGTCCCCGACCCGGCAGCCCCGGAGGTCAGGTAGACGATGCCGGTGTCGTCGAGATCCCCACCGGCCAGGGTCTTGGTCCGCTCGTAGACGTGGTCGTGGCCCTGGACGACCAGGTCCACGTCGTAGCGGTCCAGCACGGGCATGTAGTGATCCTGGAACCCCTTGGCGCCCTGGTGCTCCGAGCTGGACCAGAAGAGGTGGTGGGTCAGCACGATCCGCCAGTCGACCCCGGGGTCCTCGGCGGCCTCGGCCAGGGTGGTCTCCAGCCAGTCGAGCTGGGGCTGGTAGGCCTCGATGGGGTCCGAGCTCTCGCAGTCGTCGGCCTCGTCGCCGGACAACGCGGCCAGGCTGCCGGCATCGCTCTGGCAGGCCCGTTCGGAGTTCAACCCGAGCACGAGGACGTTGGCGTACCGCATCGACCACCAGCGGCCCTGGTCCCCGGTGGGCATCTGGAACCGGGCGTCGTAGTTGGCGAACCCGAGGCCGGCCTCGCGCTCGTGGTTGCCGGCCACGGTCATGTAGGGGATCTGGCTGGCCAGGGGCTCGATCTGATCCAGGTAGGCGTTCCACTGGGTGCCGTCGCCTTCGGCGTAGGCCAGGTCCCCAGCATGGAGATGCAGGTCCGGGGCTTGGTCCTGGGTCAGGGCCAGGATCTGGGCGGGAGCCTGGCCGTCGGCACGGCTGTTGGCCGGGTGAGCGGTGCCCTGGTCACCGTAGGCCGTGATCCTGAACTGGGGGGTCTCACCCGGGGCAGGGGCCGTGGTGAACGTCCGGTCCTCGGAGGCCTGCCCGTCGACCAGGACCCGGTAGTGGTAGGTCGTGTCGGCGGTCAAGCCGTCCAGCTCTGCGTGGTAGGCCACCCGCGGGCTACCCGGCGGGACGGTCTGCTGGCCGGCCTGCTGTTCCCCGTAGGTGTCGTCGAGACCGTACTCGACGGAGGCCTGGGCCCCGGGTGGACCCAGCCACTGGACGATCACGCTCGAGCTCGCCTCTGCGCCGTAGGCCAGGTGGATCCCGCTGGGCCCCTGGGCCTGGCTTTGGGCCATGCACCCCGGCACCAAGACCCCGAGCAGGAGCACGACCACGGCGATCCCCTCTGTCGGCCTCATGGTCGGTGCATGCCGCTTGCCCCACTTGGGATGCAGGGTCGACGGAGGGTGCTGTCCACCCAGGCCGCTGCCGCCCGGCGAGACGTGCGAGGCTTTGATGTAGGCCAAGCCGCTGGGCCTGCCCGTGAGCCCCGACGACGACGGGCGCGTCAGCGCCAACATCACCATGCTCGGCGAGGACCGCAAGGGCGTGGTCGCCCGGGTCACCCAGGCCCTGTTCCGCCGGGAGGCCAACATCGAGGCCCTCGAGGAGCACGTCACCCGGGGCCGCTTCCACATGACGATCCTGGCCTCCTGGTCCAGGGAGACCATCGAGGAGGTCGGCCGCGACATCGTCGAGACCGAGATCCAGGACCTGGGCGAGGACCTGGGCATGGAGACCCGGGTCGACTTCCACCGGGAGCACCAAGAGCAACGCATGGCGGTCTTGGTGACCAAGGAGACCCACTGCCTGGAGGGGATCCTGGAGGCCCACGAGGCCGGCGAACTGGGCTGCCAGCCCGTGGTCGTCATCGGCAACCACGACAACCACCTGCGCGAGATCGCCGAGGAGGCCGGCCTTCCCTACCAGCACATCCCCTGGCAGGACCCCAAGGCCGCCGAGGACGCCCTGTTGGCCCTGATGGACCAGCACGACGTGGACCTGATCGTCCTGGCCCGGTTCATGCGCATCCTCTCGCCGGGCTTCTGCTACCGGTTCCGCAACCGCATCATCAACATCCACCCCAGCCTGCTGCCGGCCTTCCCGGGTGCTACGGCCTACCGCCAAGCCTGGGAACGCGGCGTGCGCGTGGCCGGGGTCACCGCCCACTTCGTCACCCCCGACCTGGACCAGGGCCCGATCATCGCCCAGGACAGCTTCGATGTCGACTGGGAGGACGAGCTGGAGGACATCAAGGAGCAAGGCCGCCAGCTCGAGGCCGAGGTCCTGGTCGAGGCCATCCACATGTACCTCGAGAAGGACCTGGATGTGCACTGGGGACGGGTCTGGAGCGCCTAGCCGGGCCCCGTTCTCGGGCCAGCAGGCTTAACCGGCCCCCTGCCGCTCTCGCGTAGGGTACAGCATGGACCTCGGGCTCAAGGATCGAAGCGCGGTGGTGACAGGGGGTGCCGGTCGGATCGGCACCGCGATCAGCCAGACGATGGCCGAAGAAGGCTGCCAGGTGTGCGTCCTGGACGTCGATCTCTCGGGAGCCAAGGAGGTGGCCGCCGGGATCCAGGACGACGGTGGCGACGCCTTCGCCGTCGAGTGCGACCTGACCGACCGGGACCAGGTGCGCGCCGCGGCCGAGGACCTCGAGGACCGCACCGGCGGGGTCGACATCCTCGTCAACAACGCTGGGTTCGTCGATGCCCGGGGCCGGGCCGGCGGGTTCGACGACGACACCTGGGACCGGGACATCGCGGTCAACCTCACCGGGACCTACAACATCTCCAAGGCCCTGTTCCCCGGGATGCGCGAGCGCGGCTGGGGCCGGATCGTCACCATGTCCAGCGTGGCCGGCACCCACGGCGGGTTCGGCCAGCTCTCCTACTCGGCCACCAAGGCCGGCCTGCTGGGCCTGACCAAGACCCTGGCCCTCGAGGGCGCGCCCGACGGCGTGACCTCCAACGCGCTCGCCCCCAACATCGTGGTCGGCGAGCTGGCCGAGCTCGACCGGGACATGATCGAGGAGATCAACCCGTACTTCGCCCGGATCGTGGACGCGACACCGATGGGCAAGCTGGGCAGCGAGGAGGATGTGGCCGGCTTGGTGGCCTACCTGGCCAGCGAGCAGGCCGGGTACGTCACCGGCCAGGTCATCGGCGTGACCGGCGGCGTCGACCTGTTCAGCTACTGACCGCGCGGGTCACAGGAACAACAACCACGCCCCGCCCACCATCACGATCGCCCCGGGCAGGCGTTCCTTCCACGGCTCGCCGAAGAGGAGCCCGGCCAGGCCCACGGTGATCAGCATCGACAGCGAGCTGGCCGGTTCGGCCACGCTGGCGTCCAGGCCGGTGAAGGCCATGAGCAGGAACAGGTAGCTGGTCAGGTTGATGAACCCGGCCACCAGCGCGGTCTTGGGCCGTTCGCGGACCAGGTCCAGGGTGGCTCTCGTGCGGCCCATGGCGACCAGGATGGCCAGCAACCAGAGGGCGATGAAGAGGTTCTGGAAGATCGCGTAGCCCATGGTCGGGGCGACCTCGCCCAGGGCGACCTCGGTGGTGAAGCTGGAGACGATCCACTTGTCCACGATTCGGCCGGCGCCGAGCAGGAAGCTGCCCGCGATCATCATGACCGCGCCCCGGTCGGCGAGCAAGGCCTTGCCCGAGCGGGCGATGGCCAGCGGCCCGCCCCGCATGCGGAGCATCGAGGCCCCGTAGACGAGAAGCCCGCCGCCAAGCAGACGCAGCGGGGTGACGGCCTCGTCGAGGAAGACGAAGGCCATCAGGATCACGAAGAGGATGCTGGTGTGGTACAGGGGGCCCACGATGCTGGCCTCGCTCCTGGCAAGGGCCCCGACGTACAGGATGAAGGCCAGGGCGTAGACCAGGCTGGCCCCGCCGGCGTAGGCCAGGACCCGGGGCTCCGGGATCCCGGTCCACAGCAGGGCCGGCAGCCAGATCAGGGTCCCGATGGCGAAGAAGAGGAAGGCCGCGCCCAGCGAGGTGCGGTCCTGGGTGAGCTCCTTGGTGACGATCCGCTCGTAGCCCCGCATGACCACGCGGAGGGTCAGCGCACCCAGGGCCAGCGGGACCGAGACCACGGTCGGGGGACAGGGCCTGGGTCCTTGAGGGTAGCGGCTCCGAGCACCTCGGAAAGCAGAGGGAGCGGAGGGAGCAGAGGGGCGGGGGTCGGCGGACAGGAGACGCACACCGCAAGGGAGGCCGTTCGCATGGACCGGTCTGCCGCCGCTGGCTAGGCTCACCCCCGAAAGACTCATGCGCTGCCCGACCCCCTGGAGGCCCGGAGGCACCCGATGGCATCCAAGACGACGCTCCTGGTCGCGCTGATGACGCTCACCGTCGGTCTTGCTGGCTGTATCGGCAGCGAGATGGACCAGGAGGACCCGGGGGAGGCTGAGCCTACCGATCCCTCGAACACGACCTTCGTCCCGCCACCGCCCGACGAGGAGGTGATGGACGAGCTCCCGGTCATGCACGGGGACCACCAGAACCCCGAGAGCCACACCCAGTCGGTGGGCCTCTCGGTCGCCGGCCACACCGACATGACCAGCGTGAACCCGACCACCGTCCAGGGCGGCTGGACCGAGGTCGACATCCACGGGGAGCTGGCCGCTGTGGCCAGCTACTACGGTGACGGCGGGGTCACCCTGATCGACATCAGCGACCCGGCCGAGCCCGAGCCGGTCAGCTTCATCCCGTCGGCCGGTCGGGATTACGACGCCCGGTTCAGCCAGGATGGCGACCACCTGTTCTTCGGTTGCCAGCCCTCCGAGCAGTCCCAGGCACCCCAGGCAGTCCTGGGGGACTGCACCACGGCCACCGGGCCCGACGGCGTCCAGAACAGCCAGGGCTTCTCCAGCGGGGTCATGGCCTACGATGTCAGCGATCCCGCCGACCCGACCTTCGTCGGCGGGCTCGAGGGCGTGGCCACCCACAACCTCTGGACCAAGGAGATCGACGGGGTCGACCACGTCTTCACCAACGCCGTCGAGATCCTCCGGTTCGATCCTGACGCCGAGATGCCGCTGGAGCAGGTCGCCGAGGTGCCCGGCGGCCACGATGCCTACGTCCACGAGCACCCGGTCACCGGCGACACCCTGCTCTACACCAGCGCCGGGGACACCTTCGCGATCTACAACGTCACCGACCCCACCGACCCGCAGATCGTCGTCGAGGAGGGCCCCGAGGTCACCGGCTGGCACAAGCAGGTGGCCAGCGACACCCTGATCGACGGCCGGGCCCTCTCGGTCGTCGGCGGCGAGGTGTTCAACGACGAGGCCGGGACCCTGGATGGCTCCGAGCCGCCGATGATCAGCGTCCTGGACATCACCGACCCGGCCCAGCCCGAGGTCCTGAGCCAGTGGACCCTGCCGGTCACGGACCTGCCGCCCTGGACCCACTACCGGTTCAGCCCCCACAACGTCGACATCAGCCCCTACGGCCAGGTCTACGTGGCCTGGAACCACGCCGGGGCCTGGGTGTTCGATGTCTCTACCCAGGACCGGCAGGCCGAACCGGTCACCCTGGGCTTCTACCAGCCCCACGAGATCCCGCCGCCCCTGGTCCCGACGCTCAACCCCACCGGCGACCCGTCGATCCCGCGGGTCTGGGGCGGCGCGTTCGACCACCGCGGCTACCTGGTCGTCCCGGACATGTACACCGGGGTCTACGTCCTGGAGCCGGCCTGGGGCTTGTTCCCCAGCTAGGCGAGCGCCTGCTGCTCCTCGTAGACCTCCAGGAACCCCTCCGGATCGGCCGGCGAGACGACCAGCGGCAGCCCGTTCTCCCGTTCGATGAGGACCAGCGGTCCGTGCCAGCGGCTGGCGTAGGCCTTGACCCGGCCGATGCCCGTGAGGTAGAACGTGCCGGTGTGGTAGCCGGCGGCACCGACACCGAACACCCGGAGGACGAGCAGCCCATCGATCTTGCGGGCCCGGCCCAGCTCGGACAACGGGAACGTCCGCATCCCGGTGGTCACACCGACCTCGATGGCCTGGTCGGTCAGCTCGAGGTCCAGGAAGAGACGTGGCACGTAGAGGGCGACCCCGACGGCCAACAGCCCCCAGCCCAGGGTGCCCTCCGGGGTCCCGATCCGGGTGAAGATGAGGTAGCCGCCGGCTGCGGCCAGGGAGACGGCCAAGACCGAGAGCACGGTGTCCAAGCTCAGGGCCTTGGGACGGGCCAGCTCGACGCGCATGCCGGCCCCATGGGGATGGAGAGGAAAGGGTTGGCGTTCCTGGCTGGGGCCCTACTGGGCCACGGCGAATCCATGGTCCGGCTCGCCGCCGAAGATCTTGGCCAGGTCGGGTCGGTCGTGAAGCAAGGTCTGCAGCAGTCGCCAATCCACATGGTCCAGGAACTCCTCGTGCGTGCCTGTGTCCACGCTCTCGACGAACGCCTCGGTATGCTCTCGGGATTGCCCGAGGAGCTCGAGCTCCCTCAACGGGAGACCGATCCATCGTCCGGCGCGCTCGAGTTCGCAGACGAGTTCAGGGGACAGGTTGGCGGCGTAGTCAAGGTTCATCTCGGCCACGTTGGTAGCAGTGTCGAGGGGGGTTATGCCAGCGCTGGTCGGCGCGCTTTGCCCATGGCCCCCAGGGTCAGAACGTCCGTAACGGACCTTGGTGCCAAGGTGCCCATGGTCCGCCTTCCCCCTATCGCGTCGGGAGGTCTGTCAGTAGATCGTGTCCGAGGCGCCCCCGTCGACCGGGTAGACCCCACCGGTGATGTAGCTGGCCGCCGGGCTGGCCAGGAACGCGATGGCCCGGCCCAGCTCGACGGGCTGGCCGAACCGACCGATCGGGATGCCCTCGAAGCGTTGCTCGCGGGCCTCGTCGGGCGTGAGGCCCTGCCGGTCGGCGATGTCCTGGACCAGGTCCTCGATGCGGTCGGTGGCCATCGAGCCCGGCAAGACCACGTTGAACCGCACACCGTCCTCCCCATGGTCGCGGGCCAGGGCCTTGGAGGCGGCCACCACCGACGGGCGAAGCGCCGTGGAGAGCAGCAGGTTGTCGATCGGGTGCTTGACGCTGGTCGACTCGATGGCGACCACGGCCCCGCCGTCCCCGTCGGCCAGGTAGGGGAGCGCGGCCCTCACGGCGCGCACGTAGGAGAGGACCACCAGCTCGAACCCGGCCTGCCAGGCGTCATCGTCGATCTCGGTGAAGGTCCCCGGCGGCGGACCTCCTTTGTTGGTCACCAGCACGTCCAGGCCCCCGAAGGCCTCGGCGGCGGTTTCGACGAAGTCGCCGGGCCCCCCAGGGGTCGACACGTCGGCCACGATGGGTACGACCTCGCTGCCGGTCTCCGCCGCGATCTTGTCGGCGGTCTGCTCCAGGGTCGGCCGCGTCCGCGCGCAGATGGCCACACGGGCGCCCTCGCCGGCCAGGGCATGGGCGGACGCTCGGCCCAAGCCTTGGGAGGCGGCCATGACCGCAGCTGCCTTGCCGTCCAATCCGAGGTCCATGGGGGTGCAACGCTCCGCCTACAGGAAGAAGGTTACCGGCCGAACCCAGCCGCCGGATGCCGACCGGTCACCATGGTCTCAAGGCGGGGCTTCGGGCCGCTGGCCGGGACCCGGCAGGGACGGCGGTCGGCTCAAGCCCGCTTCAGGTACCACCAGATCCCGGCCAACCCGACCAGGGCGAGCGCAGCGATCTGCCAGACCGCGGAGGGGAGCCAGCGCCCGGTCCCATCGGAGCTGGTCCCGGCATCACCATCGTCACCGCTGGAGGCCTCGGATGGTTGATCCTGCCTCTGCTCACCCAGGGGTTCGTCGTCGGTCACGCTGAAGCTCCAGGTCTCCGTGGTGACAAGCCCGCTCTCGTCCGCGATGCTGACCCTGACGGTGGTCTCAGCCTCAGCGAGCGAGATGGACGACCCGTAGCTGAACCCCTGTTCGCTCAGGTTGAGCAAGGGGTCCTCACCATCGATCGCCTCGTCGTCGATTTCGAGCGTGAAGGTGTTCGTGTCGATCCCGCGGTTGTCCTCGAAGCCGGCGCCGATGACGGGGCGCTCGGTCGAGAGGTTGGCACCCGGTCCGGGACGCACGTCGACGATCCGTGGAGGCTCTTCGTCGACGGCCAGGGCGAAGGGGGAGAACCCGTCCACGGTCGCCACGTGGGTGGCCGGGCCTCCAGGGCCTGCCTCCTGGGGCGTGGTGGGTTCCAGGTGCCAGCCATCTCCATCGTGGTGGAGGAGGGTCGCTTGCTGGAGGGTCGCCTCCTCGGGGAGATCCTCGCGGGTCACCTGGAGGGTGAGCTGGGCCTCGGCGACCGCGTCCTCAACGGGGGCACCCTCGTCGTCCAGCACCTGCAGCTCGACGAGCTCGGCTGACAGGAAGCCCTCCGGGAGCGGGGGCACATCGGCGGGCAACCGCTCGAGCGGTTCAGCGGAGAGCGAGCACCCCGAGCACCCCGCGGCCACCTCGAGGGTGAGGTTGGCGAACACGCCGGGCAGCTCGACGACGGTCACGCCCTGGGTAGCCTCGAGGTCGAACGGCTCGCCGGGTCGAACGGTCTGGCCCGGGCCCGCCGGTGAGCTCGGGGCGCCTCCGCCACCGCCGGCATCGTCGCCGTCACCGCTGTCCTCTCCGGCCTGGTCCCCCGTGTCCGTGCCGTCGTCAGCCGATCCGTCGTCCTGGGGTGCAGGTCCACCGATCGCGAAGACGGAGAAACCTGGCGTGGTCGCCTCGAAGGTGTACCCAGTGTCGGTCTCGTCCACGAGGTCGGCGGTCAGGGTTACCCAGCCCGAACCGTCGTTGTGGTGGATGACCACGTCCCCTGGCTCCAGGCCGAGGGCCTCCAGCCGGTCGGCGTCGACGTGGAAGGCCAGCGTGGCCTCCTCGATGGCCCCGTCGCCGAGGTCGTGGTCGACCTCGACGTAGGCCAGCGGCGCCTGGCCACCCTCGGTCTCGGGCGGGCTGACGCCGTCGGGCGCTTGCTCGGTGTGCGTCACGTCGAGCTCAAGCTCGGGAAGGTCTTCGGCGGCCGTGACGTCCAAGCGTTGCAGGTGTGTCCCTGTCGTCTCGCTTGCGTCCAACGAGGGCAGCTCGGTCGAGACGATCTCACCGGCCGGCGTGTTCTCGGCCTCGATGGTGACGTTGGCGGCACCGTCCGTGATGGTGCGAGCGCACAACGGTTCGTCCCCGAGCGCCGAGGCCGACAGGTTGACCTGGCGCACGTCGGCCGAGGACCACGTCACGGGCTCGTCGGGTGTGGCGGGGGCACCGTTGACCTCGAAGCTCACCTCGGCGCCCTCGTCCTCGCCGGTTCCATCGACGACAAGCTTGGGATCGAACCCGCCGGAGCCACCGTAGGCCCCCTGCTGACCCGTGGTCAAGCAGCCGCGGCGCTCACCCTCGACGTACGCGGTGACCGACACGCTGGGGGGCGCAGGCTCCCCGCCGACGATGAGATCGCCGTGGTAGGCGGGCGGCGGGGGCGGGGGCTGGTCGCCCTGCGCGAGGGCGGGAGCGGCGGTCAGGATCGAGAGGGCGAAGAGGGCGACGATGCCCAACGTCAGGCCGAGAGCGTTGCGTGGGGCGTGCATCTTATCCCTCCTACTCGACGGTGCAGTCGTCTCCGGCGACCTGGTGGAACGTGTTCACAGCACACACGTGCTCGTTGGTGAAGGAGGCCTCGTTGGCCCAGACGCCCCCGTGGGCGCTGTCCTCGATGGTGCTCCACGTGAGGCTCAACGCCCCACCGTCGCCGGTCTCGAGGTCGCCGACCGTGACGGCACCAGGGAGGTCGAGGTGACCGCCGGCATCCGAGATGGTGACGTGGTCCAGGGTGTTCGTCGTGGCCTTGGAGAGCACGTGGATCCCGTCCCACCAGCCCGGCTCGGCTTGGGTCCCCTCGAAGACGACCGGGTCAAGCTCAAGGCCGGTGTCGATGGCGTGGACATCGAAGCCTGCGCCGACGAAGAGGGTGCCAGCCTGGACGGCGGGCGACCCGAGGATCGAGGTACCGGCGGTGATGCTCCAGTCCTGGGCACCTGTGCTCGCGTCCAACGCGTACACGTCGCCACCTTCCGAGCCGATGTAGACCGTGCCATCTCGGACCTCGGGGGCCGCGCGAACGCGGTCCTCGGTCGTGAAGCTCCATTCTTCGGTCCCGGTGTCGGCGTCCAAGGCGTAGACGCTACCGTCGTTCGAGCCGATGTAGACGGTGCCAGCCTGGACGGCAGGCGAGGAGCGGACCTCATCCCCGGTTGTGAAGCTCCATGCTTCGGTCCCGGTGTCGGCGTCCAAGGCGTAGACGTTACCGTCGTTCGAGCCGATGTAGACGGTGCCAGCCTGGACGGCAGGCGAGGACATGATATCGTCGCCGGTCGTGAAGCTCCATGCTTCGGTCCCGGTGTCGGCGTCCAAGGCGTAGATCTTGTCGTCCAAGGAACCGATGTAGACCCTGCCATCTGCGACGGTGGGCGATGAGCCGTGGATCCGGGCGTCGGCTGTGAAGCTCCATTCTTCGGTCCCGGTGTCGGCGTCCAAAGCGTAGATGTTGGGATCTCCTCCAGAGCCGATGTAGACCGTACCGGCCTCGACATGGGGCTGGCCCCTGACCGAGAAGCCGGTGTTGAACCTCCATTCCTCGGTCCCCGTCTCCGCATCCAGCGCGTACACGTTGTCGTCGAACGACCCGACGAAGACGGTGCCGTCTTGGACCGTAGCCGCGGCGTGGACCGCGTCCCCGGTCGTGAAGCGCCATTCCTCGGTCCCCGTCTCCGCATCCAGCGCGTACACGTTGTCGTCGTTCGAACCGATGAAGACGGTGCCATCCTCGACGGCTGGAGCTGGGTTGACACTGGAACCGGTGTCGAACTGCCAACGCTCCTGGCCGGCCGTCCCGGTCTCCCGCAACCCACTGGCCTCGAGGCTGCTGTCCTCGTCGAGCGTCAGCCGGGTTCCCTCCTCGAACGTGAGGCGAGCGCCAGGCTGGATCTCCAGGTCACCGATCACGGTCACGTCCTGTCGCACGGTGTAGGTGCCGGGCTCGAGCACCGTTTCCCCGCTGATCGTGGCCGGCAGGCCGTCGGTATGAGCCGGTGCCACGACCCGGGCGGCATCCAGGAAACCCTCGAAGTCGGCGCCGGCGGGGACGGCGGCCGGGACCGTGCCGGGCTCCTGGGCGAACAGGAAGTACCCCTTCATCGGATCGACGACGGGCGCCTCTTGCCGATCCCCATCGAAGATGTGGTGGGTGAACGGGGTCTCGGTCCTCTCGAGGTCCAGGTCCGGGGCCGCGAAGGGATCGAGCAGGTCGGTGACGGCCACGTTCTCGGTGGAGAAGGCGGTCTCCGCGTCGGCGTTCGTCCGAGCGCCAACGAAGTTCCAGCCGGCCTCGATGCTGCGCGAGACGGGCTGGGCCGGCGAGGCGTCATCGATCTCGACGGATGCGTGGGCCGGATCCTCACCGGTGGGCTTCACGGCGACGGCCTCGAGGGCGTCGAGCGTGTCGTCGCCATCGGCGATCCCCCAGGACTGGGTCGCCTCGTCGAAGGCGTACACCGCTCCCTTGAACGTCTGGAAGGTCTCGCTCAGGTTGCGTTCCAGGGGACCAGGCGCAGCGAAAGAGGTGACCTGGCCGGCGGGCAGCTCGGCGCAGTTGGCGAAGCCAGGGAGCGACGAATCGTCGACGATGCCATCTGGCACCGCGTCGGGCACGGTCCATGCGGCGGGCGTGGCGTCCACGGGGCCAACGAGGGTCGGGCATCCGCCGAAGTAGTTCCCAGGGGCCTCGAGCAACTCGCCACCCACGTTCTCGATGTCGACGCCATCCTGGACGAAGAGGTTATCTTCCACCGCGGGGGCCCCGCTGCTGGAGACGTCGGCGGCCAAACCGGTCTTCTCGTTCCCGGCGAAGACGTTGGCGTCCACCGCCGTGGGTTGGCTGGAGGCATCCCAGTGGAGGCCATGGCCGGTGTTGGATCGGAGGATGTTGTGCTGCACGGTGGCGCTGGCGGAGAGGAGCTCGATGCCGTCAGCGTCGTTCTCCGTGATCGTGTTGTTGAACAGCACGGCGTCGGTACCGTCCACCTCCAGGCCGGTCCCCCCGTTGGCGTGGATCACGTTGTCGCGCACTTGGCTCTCGTCGCTCCCCAAGCCTCCGGAGATGAGGCGGATCCCGGATCCGAGGTTGTCCTCGATCGTGTTGTTGTGGGCCGTGTTGCCCGGCTCCAACAGCACGCCGTTCCGGATGTTCGCTTCCACGGTGTTGTGGTGGATCTGGTTGTCGTGGCTCCTGACTGCGATCCCCTGGAAGTCGCTGCCGGTGATCGTGTTGTGGTGGATGTCGTTGGTGTCGCTGGCGTCCAACCATACACCGGCTTGCCCATCATTATCGTCCAACGTGTTGTGATGGATCTCGTTGGCCGTGCTGCCATCTCGGAGGAAGGTCCCGGCCTCGTCGTTCCCGGTGATCGTGTTGTTGTGTACGTCGTTGTTGCTGGCGGCCTTCAGCTCGATGCCGTGGAGACCGTTGTCAGTCACCGTGTTATGGTGGACGAGGTTGTCGTCGCTGAACCCGATGACCCCCACGCCGACGCCATCGTTTCCGTCCACCGTGTTGTGGTGGACCTCGTTCCCGTCGTTGTGTCCACTCAGGTAGATCCCGCGTCCGTTGTTGTCGTTCACGGTGTTCTTGCGCACGTCGTTGTCGTTGCTCGTGGAGGAGAGGTAGATCCCTTGGAGGCCCGTGTCGGTCACCGTGTTGTCGTAGACCTCGTTCTCGGTGCTCTGGGTCAGGTGGATCCCCTGTGCGCTCCCGGCGATCGTGTTCCCGTGGATCTCGTTGCCGTGGGCATCGTCCGCTTGGACGCCGTAGTGCCCGTTGTCGGTGAGCGTGTTGTCCTGCACGATGTTGTTGGCACTGGAGCTCTCGAGGGCCACCCCACCGTCGTCGTTGTCGTTCACGGTGTTGTCCGCGATCGTGGTGTCGTCGCTCTGGCGGACGAGCACACCCTCGCCGTCGTTCCCCTCCACGGTGTTCTCGACGAGCTCGTTCCCGTCGCTCCCGCCGGCGACGTCGATCCCGTGGCCTCCGTTGTTCTCGACCGTGTTCCGGCAGAGGCGGTGGTCGTGGCTCTCGGGCGCGAGCTGGGTCCCCAGGGCCGCGTTGTCCGCGATGGTGTTGTCGCAGACCTCGTTGGTGTCGGACTCCTCGAGGAAGAGGCCCTGTGCCCCGTTCCCGGTGATGTCGTTCCCGGTGATGGTCCCGCCGTCGGACGCGAACGCCTTGACGCCGTGCTGGGTGTTGTTCGTGAAGCTGTTCGCGTTGACGGTCTTCTGCAGCGACGATTCGATCAACAGCCCGCTCTCGCCGCTATCGTTGACCTGGTTCTCCGCGATCGTGACGTCGTCGGTCCCTTGCACGTAGATCCCGTGGCCATCGTTCCCCTCCACCGTGTTCTGGACGAGCTCGTGGCCGGGATCGCCGAACCGCAGGCTCAGACCGTCGGCCGCGTTGCTCTCGATCGTGTTGTTGCAGACCGTGTTGCCCTGCTCGTACTGGAGGCCGATCCCGGTGTGCCCGTTGTCGGTGATCGTGTTCCCGCAGAACTCGCTCCCGTCGACCGCCACGGCTAGCACGCCCGATGCGCCGTTGTCGGTGATCGTGTTGCCGCTCGCGTTCACACCACTGGACGTGTGGATCTCCACGCCTCCGCCGTTCTTCCTGAGATCGGTGTCCGCGATCGTGAGGTCGTCGCTGTCCTCGGCGAAGACGCCGTAGTGGCCGTTGAGCTCGATCTCGCTGCCGACGATCGAGCTGCCGGGGCCGTTCCTGATCTCCACGCCCTCGAGGCCGCTGTTCGAGATCTTGGTGTCCTCGACGGTCACCACCGAACCGCTGTCAGCCAAGATGCCACGCTCGGCTCCCGTGATCTCGGTGTCCACGACCGACAACTCGGACCCATCTCCAAGGAACTCTGTGGCGTAAATCGCTGACTTGCCGGTGCTCTCGAACGTGCTATGCTGGACGTTTGCCTGGGAATCGCGCAGCTCCATCCCGACGCCGCCGATGTTCGGGACGGTGTTGTCGGAGAAGGAGATGCCATCCGAACTGATCATCAGCACGCCCCAGGTGCCCGTGTCGTTGATCGTGTTCGCTTCGATCGTCGCGTTGGATAAGCCTCGGGTCCAGAGCCCCATCTCGGCGGGCGTCTGGATGGTGTTGCCGCGGAAGACGACGTCGGCCGTGGTGCGCAGCTGGACCGCCCGGGTACCGACGTCGACGATCTCGTTGCCCTCGATCGTGGCGTTGGCCTCCTCGACGTGGATGCCGACGCTGTCGGTCAGGGACACCGAGTTGTCCGCTATCTGGGCCTTGGCCTGGCCGACGACCTCGATGCCACGGTGAGCGATGCTGGTGACCTCGTTGCTCTCGATCGTGGCGGTGGAGCCGTCACGGACGAGGACGCCCGTCCCCAGGGTGTGGTGGACGCGGTTGTCCTGCAGGGTCGCATCGGCACCGTTGTCCGCCAGGATGCCCTCGACGTCCTCGGCCTGTCCTGACAGATCGAAACCGCTGACGGTGACCGAGGCCGGTCCGTCGATCGCGACCAGCCCACCGGTCGCGTTCGCGGGCGCCTCGATCACAGGGTCTGCGTCGGTCGCGTTCTTCAAGGTGAGGTGGTCGGAGATCGTCACCTGCTCGGTGAAGGTGCCTGTCTCGACGCACACGGTGTCCCCGGCGCTGGCCGCATCGATCGCGGCCTGGATGCTATCCCCCTCCGCGACCGTGGCATCGCACCCCGATTGGGCGGATGCCCCCGCGGCGAGGAAGACGAGGAGAACGATCGATAGAACTGTGCCTCCAGCGAGCATGTGGATGCGGTTGTCGGACATAGCGTCACCTGGTCTCGGAAATCCTCAGCGATGGGGGGACCTAGAGATCCTGGTGATGTAGGGGGTAAGGGTGGAGGTCAGACGGTTCCGGGGAGCGCTGCCCCTGATCGATCTGAGGGGGTGGGTATCTCGGACCGATCGGTCGGCAGGTAGCCCCTGGATTGGTCCACATGAGCTTGGCCTCCCAGCTCCCAGTGTCCTCCCGGATCCATCGCTTTAGATGAATAATAGAATCTAGATACTCGTAAAAAGGTTCGGTGGGAACTAGGACCACGCCCACCCAGCGCTTCTTCGACGCCCTTGGGCAGCAGCCTGAAGCAAGCTCTTGGCTCCCGGGCCACCTAGGCAGGATACGTCTGTCGCTTCCACGTCGCCGATGGACCCGGCCGTGGATGACCCCACCCGACGAGGGGGGCTCTCCCGATGCCGACCCTCTGCACGTTCTCGTAAGCCATTTACCCTGGCCGGTGGCTGCTCCCGTCGATCACCATGAGCCCTGCTGACCAAGAACCCCGGCAACATCCGCCGCCCAGCGGTCCCACGGCCGACCAGCACCTCCAGATCCTGGGCGTGCTGACAGGGGTCCAAGGCGCTCTGGCGATCCTGATGGCCGCGGTCATCGGGGTCGTGATGGGGGTGGCCGGCTACACCATGGGCCTCGAACCGGGCAACGAGATCCCGCGGGCCTTCTTCGGCGCCATCTTCGGGGTGATGACCTTCCTGTTCCTTGCCGGCGGTGTCTTCTACGTGGTGACCGGCGTCGGGCTCTGGCGCCACCGATCCTGGAGCCGCATCGCCGGCTTCATCACCTCGGCCCTGGCCCTGCTCCAGGTCCCCCTTGGGACGGCCTACGGGATCTACGGCTTCTACGTGCTCACCCGTCCCGAGGTCGTCGAGCGCCTGGAGGGCGAGTACCGCGTCTCCCCACGGGAACCAGGGTCCGAGCAGGCCCAGGAGGATCGCGCCCCCGACCTGGAGGCCGATGCCCGGGCCCCATCGGATCCCGAGACCGAGCCTGAGACCACCGGGTGACGCACGCTGAAGGCTGCCCGTCCGTCAGGCTTTAGGGTGCCCCCGGCTTGGCGGGCTTGAGGGACGGGATGTCGGACACCGAGCGGGCCGCCAAGCACGTGCGGATCCTAGGCGGGCTCTCCCTGGCACTGGCAGGGCTCTACGTGGTGGCGCTGTTGGTGATCCGGTTCGTCGTCGGCCTGGCCACGTTCCCGACGCCACCGGTCGAGGCCATCCAGTGGCTCTCGCCCTTCGGCTTCATCCTGCTCTTGATGGGGGCCCTGGCCGCCCTGGCCCTGGCCTCGGGCATCGGGCTGCTCCGGCACGACGGCTGGGCGAGGATCACCACCCTGGTCCTGGCCGTCATCAACCTCTTCAGCTTCCCCTTCGGGACCGCTTTCGGGGTCTACGCCATCTGGGTGCTCACACGGCCCGGGGCCAAGGCCCTGCTCTCGGGTTGACCGGGGAGGGTCGACGATGTGTCGCCAACCCTCATAACCCGGGCCATGCCTTACCATGGCATGGAAGAGACCGGCCGGACAGATCCGGGGGTTTACGCCCTCTACCCGATCAGGCTGGCCGTCGCCGCCGTGTTCATCGTGGCCGGCTGGGGCAAGCTCGTGAACTTCGCCGCCTGGGAAGCCGCCGTCGTCGACCTGGGTTTCCCCATGGCGACGACCCTGGCAGCCTTGGTCGTCATCGGCGAGCTCCTCGGCGGGATCGGCGTCCTGCTCGGCATCCTGACCCGGTTCTCGGCCGGGGTCCACAGCCTGATCATGGTCACCGCGCTGGTCATGGTGCGGATCCTGGGCGAGAGCCCCGATGGATGGCAGCTCGACGTCGCCCTGCTTGGTGGAGCGCTGGCCCTGGTGCTCGATGGGCCGGGACGTCCCACGGTCTTCTCCTGGCTGGAGCTCGACCACCTCGACCCAGAGGCCTGGCTCTGGGAACGGTTCCAGGCGTCGGCACGCCCGGCCTAGCCCTGCCTTGGCCACCTTCGGGCCATCTTACATGGGGCTGGCCCGCGGCTGGAGCAGCCGCTTGCCGACGGCGAACAGGGCAAAAAGGATCCCCAGACCCATGATCAGGGCGCCATCCTTGCGACCGGCCATGATCTCGCTGGCGAAGAACGCGAGCAGGCCCAGGTTGAGGACCCAGTACCCGTAGAACTCCAGGCCCCGGCCACCGTCACCAGGCACGTGGGCGGACTGGATCGCCAGCACCAGGTTGGTGCCGGCCAGCACGAAGGTCGTGTGGGTGAAGACGACCCCGAGGACGTGGGGCAGCGGGTTGCCGGGGGCGAAGTAGGTGGCGATCAGGTAGACGAAGAGGCCGACGTAGACCGGGAACCCGAGCCCGCCGAAGAAGAGGGCCGGCTTGGCCCCGCCCCCGGTCGGGTCGACCGTCACGACCCGCCAGCCGATGCGGACCAGGTAGAACGCGAAGGAGGCCAGGAGCAACAGGAGCGCTGCCGGGATCATGGGACCGATGCCCAGGAGGAGCGCGAGGCTTGCCGCGAACCCGGCCAGGACACCCAGGACGGTCTGGGTTATCCCGGGCCACCGCCACCGCTTGGCGGGGCCCTTGACCAGGAGGATCTCGAGGATCGCGGCGAACGCCAGCACCAGGTACATGTCCATCGGGCCGGCATGCGCGCCGATGGGATCCACACCCTCCCCGCTGGGGAACACGTTGGTCCCGTTGTACGTCAGGCCGACCAGGATGCCCATGGTAGCGCCCAGGGTGGCGACCAGCAGGGCGCCGGTCAGGAGCAGGTGGGGCGTGGTGACCGTGGCCAGGTGTCGCATCTGGGTCACGGTCAGCAACAACCCGCCCAGGATGACCAGGGCTGCTGGGATGCCGAACAGGGGGAGCAGCCAGAAGGGTCCGTTGCCGGTGAAGGCCAGGCCGAAGCTGCCGACGTAGCCGGCCACGGCCACGACACCGCCGACGGCCAGCCAGCGGCACCCGGTCGCGTACCCATCGGTGACCGGCCGGGCACCGGTGAACGCCCACATCGCCGTGGCGATGACCGACAGGGTGATCCAGCCGATCGTCCCGGCGTGGAGGTGGGCCAGCACCTGGCCTCGGGAGATCGAGTCCATCAGGACGTTGGCGATGCCCAGGCCCACGGTGATCAGGAAGATCAGCCCGGCGCCGATGAACAGCCACCGGACGCTGGTCCTCAACCGGGTGTCGGTGATGGATCGTAGTGCCATGGTCTCCCCTGCGCCAGCGACCAGCGCGTGCGGCTAAAGGCCTTGCGATTCCGTCCTACACCGGTCCTGGGCCGGGCGGGCAGGGTCAGCTGGTCCGGTGGATCTGACCCGGTGCCGCCTGGTCGGTCGGGTAGATGACGACCTCCTGGATGTCCACGTGGTCGGGCCGCGAGCAGGCCCACAGGATCGAGTCGGCGATGTCCTCGGCGACCAGGGGCCGGGTGTCGGCGTAGACCTGGTCGGCGCGGTCCTCATCGCCCTTGAAGCGGACCTCGCTGAACTCGGTCTCCACGATGCCCGGCTCGATGTTGGTCACCCGGACCCCCGAGCCATGGAGGTCCATCCGCAGGCCCTCGGTGAGCGCGCGGACGGCGAACTTGGTCGCGCAGTAGACCGTCCCGCCGGGGTAGACCCACCGCCCGGCGGTGCTGCCCAGGTTGACCACGTGGCCCGAGCCCCGATCGACCATGGCCGGCATGACCTTGCGGGTCATGTACAGCAGACCCTTGACGTTCGTATCGATCATCTCCTCCCAGTCGTCGATCTCGGCCTCGTGGACCGGATCCACGCCCCGGGCCAGCCCGGCGTTGTTCACCAGGATGTCGGGCTCGAAGAGCTCGGGGCGCTCGGCCTTGAGCTCGTCGATGGCCGCACGATCGGTCACGTCGAAGGCCACCGGGACCACGGTGGTCGCGTGCTCGTCGTTCCAGCGCTTGGCCAGCTCGTCCAACCGGTCCTGCCGGCGGCCGGTGATGATGACCTCGTCGGCACCGTGCTCGACGAAACCGACGGCCGTGGCCTGGCCGATGCCGGCGGTCGCACCGGTCACCAGCACACGCTTGCCGGACAGGTCAGGGTAGGCGGGCATGGTCGGGGCAAGGGGACGCGGTGAGAAGAAGGTAAGGTCCCGCAGGGCCGCGGGGAACCCTGCGGGGACCGCCCCCTGGGGCGGTCTTCAACG
>CAZBKU010000019.1:0-16089 GCA_964492585.1 uncultured Thermoplasmatales archaeon
GGGAGGTCGTCCTTGAGGACGATCCGGCGGGCCAGCTCGGCCTGCTCCTCGCGCTCGGCGTCGAGATCGATCCCCACGGGCACCCGTGGCATCAGCTGGAGAACGCGACTGACCGAGAAAACCACACGGCTCGGGCCTATCGGCACGTAGCCGCCTGGGGACGAACGCTCCACCGTTGCCCAGGTCAACCCGGGAGGTTACCACCGGTTTCACGGACGACACCAGCCGCACCCTATGCACCGTATTGACATGTCCATCAGGAGGGCCGATTTCGATGGTCCGTCCGTAACCTTTAGGTTGCCAGCCGTTTGACGTCATCTTGCGCGCCCGGGAGGCCCCACCGCTTGATCCTCCCTACCTCCCAAGCCTCCGTCTCCCGGGCGCCACTTTCCTCTCCTACGTGCCGACCTTGGTCCGGCCGCCTGGCCCATGGAGCACTGTCGGATCCCTCTCGTCGTAGCGCTCTTGCCCAGGGAGCACCATCTGGCTCCATGCCCGCCCTCGACAACCCGCCCGAGAACCCGTGCTTCGGCTGTGGACCCGCCAACGAGCGCGGTCTCGGGTTATCTTTCGAGCGCCGGGAGGAGGACGGGGACCCGGTGGTGGCGACCACGTACACGCCTGGCGAGGACGAGATCGGCTGGCCCGGGTTCGTCCACGGCGGCCTTCACTTCCTGGTCCTCTACGAGATCAGCTACTGGGCCGCTCTGGAGCTCGGTGGCAACCTGATGACCCAGGCCGGCCGGCTGACCTTCGAGCAACCGACCGTGCCGAGGACGGGCAAGACGTTGGAGGCCACAGGCCGGATCACCGATGGCGGCGAGGGGTGGGTCCGGGTCGAGGCCCGGACGACCGGCACCGACGGGCGACGGCTTGGCCGGCTGGCTGGGCCCTGGTCCCCGGTCAGCCGCGAGCGGGTCGAGGCCGCCGGGATCGACCTACCGGCCTACCTCCTCGACGAGATGCAGCCCTGAACTGGGACCCACGGGGGCCGAGGCCGAAGGCCGGGTGGCATCATCAACCATGAAGGACCGCCATCTGTCGTATATCAGACATCCTGGTCTCCCGCCGTTCCATCCTCGTCGCTAGGCTCAAACCACACCTGTGGCCTGCCGGTCTGCATGGTCGATGTGGCCGTCTGTGGTGCCCGGGGGTACCTGGGTCGTTCGCTGATCGGGTGCTTACTGTCGCACGAAGGTGTCCAGAACGTGACACCCGTGTCGCGAAGCGCCGAGGGTCAGCCCTACGGCCAAGCGGTGCCGGCGTTCCACCAAGCCGAGGACCTGGTCCTCCACGGTCCCGAGGACCCGACCGTCCTGGACAGCGACGTCGTCTTCCTGGCCACCGAGGGGGGACAGGCCACCGCGCTCGTCCCTACCCTCGAGGCCGCCGGCGTCGAGCTGATCATCGACCTCTCCCGGGATCATCGCGCCAAGGCCCTCACCGGGCAGGACCCCTGGACCTACGGTCTCAGCGAGCTGGGACCCGGCGTCCCCAAGGGGGCCACCCACGTCGCCAACCCGGGCTGTTACCCCACCGCCACCCTCCTGGCGCTGGGCCCGGCCACCCTGGTCGGCGCGCTGGGCGACGGCCCGGTGATCAG
Organism: uncultured Thermoplasmatales archaeon; assembly: GCA_964492585.1. Lineage (GTDB taxonomy): Archaea > Thermoplasmatota > SW-10-69-26 > SW-10-69-26 > SW-10-69-26 > CAYXGD01. Next base: position 1,604 of record CAZBKU010000019.1, read on the forward strand.
CGACGGCAAGTCCGGGGTGTCCGGTGCTGGCGCCACGCCCAGGGCCGATCTCCACTTCCCCGAGACCAACGAGAGCCTGCGCGCCTACAAGGTCGAGGGCCACGACCACACCGACGAGATCGCCCTGGCCCTGGGGAACCTGGAGCAGGGCACGACCCCGGACGGCCCGGAGCTGGCCCGCCCGGTCCGGTTCACCCCGCACCTGGTGCCTCAGAACCGGGGCTTGCTGGCCACCGTCTATGCCCCCATCCAGGAGGGCTGGACCCAGGGGGACCTGGACGCCGCCTACGCCAAGGTGTACGACGGTGCACCGTTCGTCACCGTGGTCGAGGAGCCGGACACCGCCCACGTCCGCGGCACCGACCACGACCTCGTGGCCGTCCACCTCGACGACGCCGCCGGCCTGTTGGTCGCCCGGGCAGCCATCGACAATCCGATCAACGGCGGGGCCGGCACCGCCGTCCACGCCATGAACCAGGCCCTCGGCCTGCCGGAGACCGCCGGCCTACCCACCGTAGGGGTGGCGCCGTGACCGCCACCCTGGTCGACGGCGGCCTGCTGGACGTGCCCGGGTTCCAAGCCCAGGGTGTCCACGCCGGTCTCAAGTACAAGAGCAAGGACCTGACCCTGATCGTCAGCGACCGCCCGGCCACCGCCGCGGCGGTCTTCACCCAGAACAGCTTCGCCGCCGCCCCCATCCAGGTCAGCCGAGAACACCTGGCCCAGGGCCCCATCCAGGCGATCGTGTGCAACTCGGCCAACGCCAACGCCTGCACCGGTCCCCAAGGGCTCGAGGATGCTTACACCATGGCCCAGGTCACCGGCAAGGCCCTGGGCCTGCCCGCCGACCAGGTCCTCGTGTCCAGCACCGGCATCATCGGCCGGCCCCTGGACATGGCCACGGTGGTCGCCGGCATCGAGGCCTGCGCCGGCCAGCTCGACCAGGCCACCGGTGGCGAGGCCGCCGAGGCCATCACCACGACCGACACCCACGCCAAGGAGGTCCTGGCCGAGGTCGACGTCGACGGCCGGACGTTCAAGATCGGTGCCATCGCCAAGGGCTCGGGCATGATCCACCCGAACATGGCCACCATGCTGGCCTTCCTGGCCACCGATGCCCCGGTCGATCAGGCCACCCTGCAAGCCACCCTCAAAGACGTCGTCGACGAGACGTTCAACATGATCACCGTCGATGGCGACGAATCCACCAACGACATGGTCGCCATCTTGGCCGGTGGCGCCGAGGGCGGGCCCACGATCCAAACCGGCACGCCCGAGCACGCCGCGCTCGCGGAAGGCCTGCACCTGGTCTGCCGGGAGCTGGCCCGCATGATCGCCGGCGACGGCGAGGGGGCGACCTCCCTGGTCGAGGTCGTCGTCGACGGCGCCGAGACCCAGCAAGACGCCAGGATCGCCGCCCGGGCCATCGCTGCCTCCAACCTGGTCAAGGCCGCCATCCACGGTCGGGATCCCAACTGGGGACGCATCGTGGCCGCCATCGGGGCCAGCCCGGCCCGGGTCGAGCCCGACCGGGTGACCATCGCCTTCGAGGACAGCCAGACCCGCGCATGCGTCCTCGACCTGGGCCACCCGGCGACCAACGGGGCCCTCAAGGAGGCAGAGCGTGTCCTGGAGAACGACGAGGTCCGTATCCACGTCGAGTTGGGCCTTGGCCCGTACGGCGCTGAAGCCTGGGGCTGCGATCTGACCGAGGCCTACGTGACGTTCAACGCGGCCTACACCAGCTGACAAGGAGCCACCCATGACCACCCTGACCCTGAAGCTCGGCGGCGCCCTGCTCGACGACCAGCCCACCCTAGCGAGCCTCGCCACCCAGTTGGCCCTGCTCCAGGAGGCCGGTGTCCGACCCTGCCTGGTCCACGGCGGCGGCCCCCAGATCAGCCAAGCCCTGGCAGCCGCCGGCATCCCCGACCAGCGTCACGCGGGGCTGCGCATCACCCCGCCCGAGGCCGCCACGATCGTCCAGCAGGAGATGGACGCCCTGGGCAAGGAGCTGGCCGCCGCGCTCACCCGCGCCGGCCTGGCGGTCTTCCATGTGGCCGGCAGCCAGGACCGGCTCACGGCCACCCCGAAGGTGGCCGAGGTCGACCTGGGCCGGGTCGGCACCGCCACCGGGTTCGACGCCCTCGGGCTGCCGGGCCCCGTCGGCGGGCCGATCCCCATCGTGACCCCGGTCGGCACCGACGGCCAAGGCCCGCTCAACGTCAACGCCGACGAGGGGGCGGCCACGATCGCCGCGGCCCTCGGCAGCGACCACCTCGTCCTGGCCACCGACGTGCCCGGCGTCCAGGGTCCGGACGGCACCACCATCCACCACCTCGGTCCTGCCCAAGCACGCCATCTCGTCGAGACCGGCACCGCCCGAGGCGGCATGATCCCCAAGCTCGAGGCGGGCCTTGGCGCCCTGGCCGACGGCGTCCGCCACGTCCACGTCACCAGCCTCGACGGCGGGACCTTGACCGCGCTGATCTCCGGGCGCGGCGACCAGGGCACCCACCTCCACGCCACCAAGGGGGTCTTGGCGTGAGCCCGGCCGCCCCCATCACCGAGCGCTGGGAGGGTTCCCTGGCCCCCATCTACGGGACGCCCGAGCTCCACCTGGTGCAGGGCAAGGGTGCCCGCGTGACCGACAGCCACGGGCAGACCTACCTGGACCTGTTGGCCGGGCTGGCCGTCAACATCCTGGGCCACGCCCATCCAGCCGTGGTCTCGGCCGTGGCCGATCAGATCGCCAGCCTGGGTCACGTCAGCAACCTCTACGCCAGCGAACCCACCGTCGCCCTGGCCGAGCGTCTGGCCCAGATGACCGACGGCAAGCAGGCGATCCTGGTGAACTCCGGCAGCGAGGCCAACGAGACCGCCTACAAGCTCGTCCGGCGGCACGCCCACCAGGCCATGGGCCTCGACGACGGTGGTGTCATCCTGGCCTTCGACGGCAGCTTCCACGGCCGCACCACCGCCGCCCTGGCCTTGACCGGCCAGCCCAGCAAGCACCAGGGGTTCACGCCCTTCCCCGACGGCATCGTCCACGTCCCCTACGATGACCCCGCCGCCCTAGAGGTCGCCTTCGACGAGCACCCCGTGGCCGGCGTCTTCACCGAGATCGTCCAGGGCGAGGGCGGCATCGTGCCGATGGGCCAGCAGACCGCCACCACGCTTGAGGCGCTCTGCGACGACCATGGCGCCCTGCTCGTCGTGGACGAGGTCCAGACCGGCCTGGGCCGCACCGGCAAGACCTGGGCTTACCAGCACCACGACCTCGAGCCCGACATCGTCACCGTGGCCAAGGCCCTCGGTGGCGGGTTGCCCATCGGGGCCTGCCTGGCCACGCCCGAGCTGGCAGAGCTCATGGGCCCGGGCAGCCACGGCTGCACCTTCGGCGGCAACCCGATCAGCTGTGCGGCAGCCCACGCCGTGCTCGATATCTACGAGGGCCAGTCCCTGGACCAGCGGGCCGCCAAGCTCGGCAAGGCGCTTGCCAGCGAGCTTGCCCACCACGACCTGGATCACCGGGGCATGGGCCTGCTGGTCGGCCTACCGGTGACCGGCGGGACCGCTGGCGATGTGATCCAGGCGGCCCAAGCCGAGGGCCTGCTGGTCGGTCAAGCCGGCGACGACGTCGTCCGCCTGGCCCCACCCCTGATCATCGACGAGGCCGATCTGCTGGACGCCGTGCCGGTGCTGGCAGGCTGCATCGGAAGCTAGCTCAGCTCGGCGCGCCGGAGCGCTCCCGGGCCGTTTCAACGACCCCGCGGATGCCCAGGGCCACGTCCTCGAAGGCCGTGCCCTGACCCGCCTCGCACTCGGCCTCGGAGATCGCCACGCCACCCTGGGTCCACACCGTCAGGCGGAGCGTGGTGCCATCCCGGCAGGCCTCGTCGGGGTAGGCGCGGTCCATGGTCGGCGCCTTGCTGGTCAGGGCCTGGCAGAGCTGCTCCATGGCGGTCCGGTTGCCGGTGGCCTGGAAGGCCAGGGAGACGTTCCAGGTGCCTTCAGAGGGCACCCCGGCAGCCTTGAGCTGGTCGCGGACCTCGGTCTCGGTGATGTTGTGCAAGGCCCGATCCGGCACGCCGAGCTGTTCCCCCTCGGCTGGCTGGCCGTGGGAGAGGACGATCCCGGCCGCCGTGCCGTCGGCCTGCACCGTGAAGACCTCGGGGTGCGGGTCCAGCCCACCGGTCTGGACGGCGATGGCCAGGAACCCGTCGGTCTCGGCCGGGCAGGTCCGCTGGCTGGGCGGGGTGATCCGTTGGTCGGTGCAGCCGGCCAGGAGGCTGGCGGTCAGCAAGGCCAGGACGAGCAGGGCTCGGGCGCGCATCGTGGGGCCAGGCCGGGCCTCGGCTTAGAACCCATCGGCTCAGACCTACGCCCGGATCAACCGGTTGAGCACGTCGAAGGTCTCCGAGAGGTCGTCCTGCTCGAGGACGAACATGCTGTCCTTGTAGCAGGAGATCACCTCGACGAAGTTGATCCCGCGGTCCGACAGGGTCGAGGTCACGAAGGCCAGGATCCCGGGCACGTCCTCGATGACCTCCGGGCTCCTCAGGTTGATCTCGACCAGGCCGGTGCGCGTCTTGATCATCGCCTCGTCCCCGATCAGGTCGACCAGCTCCTCGTGGAACCCCTCGTCCGTGATGATCGTCAAGGACTCCGAGCCCTGGATCACGTGGATCGGCACATCCCGGCCTCTCACCCGGTTCATGGCCTGCTCGACCTTCTGGAAGCTCGACCAGGTGGGGCGAGCGGTCACGATGGCCACGTGGGTGCGCACCTCCAGCTTGCTCTTGGAGAGCACCCGTCGGATGGCCGCCTCGTACCCCTCGGTCTGCCGGGGCGGATCGTAGCGCCGGCAGGCGGCCAGCACCGCATCGGCGCTCGGGGCCCCGGTGGCCTCGACGATCTGGCGGGACAACGCCGAGAGGTTGACGATGCCCATGGCCAGGGCGTCGCGGACCACCGGCCGGGCGTCGATGTAGCGTCTGACCGTCTCGGCGATGCTGGTCGGTCCGTCTGCGCCGTCGGGCATCACGATCGTGGCAGCCAACCCCCTCCGGGTACTTGGATGTTCAGTTTCAGACATGGATGACAGGGCCTGCCCGATCCTCGTCGCGTGGCTTATCACGGACGTCTTCTCTGGCCGCTCAACATGCCAGAACACATCGTCCTAGCCTACTCCGGTGGCCTCGACACGTCGGTGGCCACCCACTGGCTGGCCCAGCAGCACGACGCCCAGGTCACCTGCGTCTTGGTCGATCTCGGACAAGACACCGACGATCTCGACGAGGCCCGGACCCGGGCCCTGGCCAACGGCGCCAAGGACTGCCTGATCGTGCCGGCCACCGAGGCCTTCGCCAAGGGCTGGCTGGCCCCGGCCATCGAAGCCAACGCCGTCTACGAGGACGCCTACCCGCTGGCTACCGCCCTGGCTCGGCCCCTGATCGCCGCCAAGCTCGTCGAGGCGGCAGACACGGTGGGCGCCGATGCCATCGCGCATGGCTGCACCGGCAAGGGCAACGACCAGGTCCGCATCGAGACCAGCATCAAGGCCCTGGATCCGAGCCTGACCATCCTGGCCCCCCAGCGCACCGATGCCATGACCCGGGACCAGGCCATCGCCTACGCCGAGGAGCACGACCTCGAGCTCCCGGTCCTGGACGGCTCGCCCTACTCGGTGGACGAGAACCTCTGGGGTCGCAGCGTGGAAGGCGGCGACCTGGAGGACCCCGGCCAACCGGTCCCCGAGGCCGCCTACGCCTGGACCACAAGCCCCCAAGACGCTCCCGACGAGCCGCTCACGCTCACGCTGACCTTCGCCAAGGGGATCCCAGTGGCCCTCGACGGGGAGGCGCTCCCGCTCCACGAGCTGATCGCCCAGCTCAACACGCAGGCCGGCCAGCACGGCGTCGGCCGGATCGACCACGTCGAGAACCGGCTGGTCGGCATCAAGAGCCGGGAGGTCTACGAGGCCCCGGCCGCCCAGGCCATCCTGACCGCCAAGCAGGCCCTCGAGACCCTGGTGCTCACCCGGGACACCTACCAGTTCAAGCCCGCTCTCGAGGCCAAGCTGGCCCAGCTCGTCTACGACGGGCTCTGGTACACGCCCACCGTCCAGGCTCTCAACGCCTTCTTCGATCAGGTCAACCAGCCGGTCACCGGCACCGTCACCCTCCAGGCCTACAAGGGCAGCCTGACCGTCACCGGACGCCACGCCCACGCCAGCCTCTACGACGAGGGCCTGGCCACCTACGGTCCAGCCGACGGCTTCGACCACCAGGCCGCCACCGGGTTCATCGACATCTGGAGCCTCCCGGTCACCACCGCTGCCAGCGTCGACGGTGGGGCCAAGCCCCAGGGGACCGCCGAGGAACAGGCCCCCACCGCGCCCTCCGGAGGTGGCTGACCCTGGCACCCCCCCAGCCTGTCTGGCAGGCCCGCACCGGCACCCCGCCAGCTCCCGCCATGGCTGTCTTCTCTGACAGCACCGAGGAGGACCAGGCGCTGATCCCCGTGGACCTGGCCGGCTCGATCGCCCACGTGATCGGCCTCCACCACGCCGACCTCCTCGATCAGAGCGAGACCGCCACCCTGGTCGAGGGCCTGCAGAGCCTCTGGCAGGAGCACCAGGCCGGCGGGCTCATCCTCGATCCGGAGCTCGAGGACGTGCACATGAACGTCGAGCACCAGCTCGAGACGATGGTCGGACCCGTGGCCGGCAAGCTGCACACCGGGCGCTCCCGCAACGACCAGGTCGCCCTGGACCTCGTGCTCCACACCCGCCTGGGCTTGACCCACCTGGCCGGCAGCACCCTGGCCCTGACCCAGACGCTGCTGGACCACGCCGAGGCCCACGTCGAGACTCCGTGGGTCGCCGAGACCCACGGCCAACCGGCCCAACCGGCCACCCTGGGCTTCCTGCTCCACGCCCACGCGCTGCGTCTGCTCTCGCTGACCGAGCAAGCCTTGGCCCTCTTCGAGGAGCAGGCCACCAGCCCCTTGGGCTCCGGCGCTGTGGCCGGCTCCACGCTCCCGCTGGACCCGGGCCTGACCGCACATATCTTGGGGCTTTCCCCACCCGACAACGCGCTGTTGGCCACGGCCAGCCGGGACGGGAGCCTGGCCACCTGCCAGCTGATCGCCCGGATCGGCCAGGCCGTGGCCTCGCTGGCCCAGCAACTGATCGACCTGGCCGAGCAGGGAGCCATCGGGCTGCCCGCCGGCTACACCACCGGGTCCAGCCTGATGCCCCACAAGGACAACCCGGATGCCCTGGAGCTGGCTCGGGCCCAGGGCAAGGCGCTGACCGCCCCGGCCCACGAGCTGGCCAGCCTGTTGGCCGGGCTCCCGCTGGGCTACCACCGCGACCTCCAGTTGGCCAAGCCGCCGCTGATCGACGCCCTGGCCCAGACCCCCTCCCTGCTGGACCTCGTGACCGACGTCGTCGCCGGCTTGACCGTCCACGAGGACGCCCTGGCAGGTCAACTGGCCACGCCTGGCATCGGGGCCACCGACGCCGTCGAGGCCCTTGTCTCCCAAGGCCTCCCGTTCCGCCAGGCCTACCACGCCCTGGCCAAGGCCGAGGCCGCCCGCGAGGACGGGGCCTCCCCCCAGGCAGCCCTGGTCGCCGAGGGCCTCGAGCCCGCGGCTGTCCAGGCGGCCCTGGACGCCGCCCTGGATCCCGACCCCGGCAAACGGACCACCCTCGGCGGCCCCGCGCCGGCCGTGCTCGGGCCAGCCATCGAGACCGCCCAAGCCAAGGCCGAAGAGCTGGAGACCGCCGTGGCTCAGGCCGAGCAAGCGGCCGCCAAGCCCCTGGAGCTGCTCACCACGCCAGCCAAGCAGCTGATCGGTAAGCTCCCGGAGGCGGCCTAGGTGGCCCTGGCCGACGCTGAGGCCGCCGGCCTGGCCATGCTGGACCCGCGGGCCCAGCCGCCCGAGCACGTGCTCACCATGGCCGACCTCGACGGCCACCTGGAGCTGTTGATCCAGAAGAGCCTGGCCGTCAAGGCCCAGGCCGCCAGGGGCAAGCTAGCCCAGCCCTTGGCCGGCAAGACCGTCGTCGTCATCTTCGAGAAGCACTCCACCCGGACCCGGATCAGCTTCGATGTCGGCATCCAGAGGCTCGGCGGCATCAGCACGATCCTCGACAGCCAAGGCAGCCAGCTGGCCAGGGGCGAGAGCCTGGAGGACACGGCCAAGGTCCTCTCCCGCTACGGCGACTGCCTGGTCCACCGGGCCAACGATCACACGGCCCTGGCCGAGGTCGCCGAGCACGCCACCGTCCCCGTGGTCAACGCCCTCACCGATCTCGAGCACCCCTGCCAGGTCCTGGCCGACTTGACCACCCTGTCCGAGCACCTGGCCGCCACCGGGCAGGGCCAGCTGGCCGGCAAGACCCTGGCCTACGTCGGCGACGGCAACAACATGTGCCACTCCTACCTCACCGGCGGGGCCATCGCCGGCATGGACGTCCAGGTCGCCACCCCGCGCGGCTACGGGCCCGACCCGGCCGTGGTCGACCAGGCCAACCAGTTGGCCAAGGCCCACGGCGGCTCGATCCGCCTGACCCACCAGCCGGCCAAGGCCGTGGCCGAGGCCCACGCCGTGGCCACGGACACGTGGATCAGCATGGGCGACGAGGGGGAGAAGCGCGAACGCCTGGAGGCGTTCGCTGGGTACACGGTCGATGCTGGGCTGATGTCCGAGGCCGCCGAGGGTGCCGTCTTCCTCCACTGCCTCCCTGGCCATTGGGGCCACGAGGCTACCCAAGAGGTCGCCCACGGGCCCAGATCGCTGATCCTCGACGAGGCCGAGAACCGGATGTGGACCCAGATGGCCCTGTTGGCCTACCTGCTGGGGTGACCCCGGCTTGATCCCGGCCCGAGCTCGGTCTGAGCCCGGGCCGGTATCAACAGACTCTAACCACCGGCCAGCCTACATGGCCTCCACCGCCCCACCGACGGGGCCACCCCAGAGGGACCGCAGATGGGCACCAAGGCTGACGCGCTGGACGGGTTCGAGCCGACCGAGCACCAGGTCAGGCTGGCCCACAAGTTGCTCTCCGAGGTCGACGGTCTGGCCCGCCGGATCCTGTACGAGGTCATGGGTCACCCTAAGGAGAGCCGGGAGCTCGAACCGTTGCTCACCGGGGACCAGGACCAGGACACGCTGACCGCCGTCCTCACCGGGCTCCAAGAGGCCAGCCTGCTCGAGGAGCGCCTGGATGTCGACGGCTCGGCCGGTGTGGTCGTCTACGAGCTCACCCAGCTGGGCGCCAAGGTCGTGCTGACCCTCCAGACCCTGCGCTCGGCCAACGACATCGCCAGGGTCCTCAAGCTCTCCGAGGAGACCAAGGATGCCCCCGAGGGTCCCGGCGGGCTCTCCAGGGTCCCGCCCCAGGAGGGCGTCGAACGCCTCCAGGCCACCAGCCGCCAGGTCGGCGGCAAGCAGGACATCTGGCACGTGCTCCCCGGCGACGACGGGTGGCGTGTCAAGCGCGAGGGAGCCAGCCGAGCCTCCAGTTGGCACGATACAAAGAAGGAGGCCAAGGCTGCGGCCAAGGACCTGGCCAGGAAGCGCGACGGCGGCAAGGTCGTCCTCCACCGCCAGGACGGCTCGTTCCAGGAAGAGCTCAAGCCGGGTCGTTGAAACCGCCTATCCGGAAGGACCAAGCCTCCCCGCGACCATCTTCGTCCATGCGTGGGCGCTGGCTGGCGCTGATCATCCTGGTGCTCCTGCTGGCCGTACCGGCCAGCGTGGCTCAAGCTCCGGAGCAGGCTGCCCCCTCGGTCGAGGTGGAGGCCGAGCAGATCCCGGGCCTCGTCGTCCCTCTCGGGGATCCCGGAACCACCACGGTCGAGGTCCGTGTCGGGTGCCTGCCGGGGGAGCCGCCTCAGACCATGACCACGGCCAAGCTCTCGACCCCCGGGCAGGCCGCCTACGCGGACACGGTGATCTCCCCGGCCTCGCTGACCTGGGTCACCCAGCCCGGCGACTGCCCGGCGCTCGAGCCCCCCTTCGTCGCCAACGCGACCCTCTCGCTGGCCCTGACCCAGTCCGCGCCAGGGTTCCAGGAGCAGGCCCTCCCCGTCGCGGTGGTGGTTGAGAAACAGCTGGGCGGGGAGACGGGTCTCAACGAGACCTACGGGCCCGGCATGACCAACGTCTCCTACACACCCGGCTACTTCAACCTCTACAACGTGCGGCTGGACGAGAAGATCCAGCAGGTCGATGCGGGCGAGACCGCGGTCTACCAGCCGACCGTCGACAACTTCTCGAACCACGAGACCCGGTTCGAGGCCGCCGTGGCCGAGGCGGCCGACGGCGTGGCCGTGACCATCGAGCCCGAGGTCCTGGTCCTGGCGGCCAACGGCACCGGCACCTTCGAGGTGGCCGTCAGCCTGGACGGGCCGATCTCCCGGGTCGTCAACGACGTGGCCAGCGTCCAGGTCTCGGTCGACTCGAACACCACGCACCCGCTGGGCGGTGAAGGGGCGACCAGCCAGATCAGCACGCTCACCCAGTTCCGCCGGATCCCCGGCGACGACATCCCCGGGATCGGTCCATGGATGACCCTGGGCCTGGTCGCCATGACCGCCGTCGCGTTGACGGCCAGACGCCGGTCTCGGTGAACCCTGACAACCCTCGACCTGGACGCTGTCACACCCCTCGGCCAGACGAATCCAGCACCCTTATGCTGCCGGCCGTGTAAGCCGGGGCTCCATGGTTCCCGAGGGCTGGGATCTGGCGTACCTCTACGTCGGTACCGACGACCTCCAGGACGAGCTCTCGGGCTACCTGGAGGCTCCTGGCGCCCGCAAGCTGTGGCACTTCCGGGACGATAGCGAGGAGATCGTGGCCGTCCACACCGGCCAGGGGCCCCTCCACGTCCTGGCCGACCAGGAGCCTGCCGGCACCTGCGTCCCGTTCTTCTCGGTGCCCCACCTGGACGCCACGGCCGCCGAGCTGGCCGAGCACGGGTGGGATCCGATCACCGACCCCTTCGAGATCCCCGTGGGGCCCTGCCGGATGTTCGAGGATCCCACCGGCAACACGTTCGCGCTCTTCGAGAACGTCCGGCCTCACGCCATGTGGTCGGCCTACTCGGACCCCCAGAACCCCCAAGCGGTGCGGTAGGCCGCCGCCATCCCTCGACGCGGTCGTCCAAGACCCCCGTCGGCTCACGCGGCCACCTTGGCAGCTCGCCCTTACGGTCCAGCTCCGTCGTCGACCGCCGCGTCCAAGGGTTGGCCCATCCCCCAGATCTCGTGCCTGATCGGGGAGATATGTTCGATGAACTCCGGGGCCGGGATCCAGACGCCGCGGGCCCTGGGGTCCTGGGCCTCGGTACGGATCGGGAAGCTCAACAGCGCCTGGCGCGCGTCGACGAACAGGAAACGAGGTGGCACCCATGTCACCCGGACGTCGGCACCTAGCCGCAGGAAGCCAGCAGCGGTCTCCTGGTCGGGGGCCATCACACGCACCCGGACCCCACGGCTCAAGGCATCGGAGAGCGCGCGGTCCAGAGGATCCCCATCGCAGGGGAGTGGGAACATGGCCACGAGCATGAGGTTCTCCCTGGCCGCCTTGACCATCTCGAGGGTCCGCCGAGCCAGCGCGTCGGGCGTGTCGAGCAACCAGATCGGCCCACCGAACCGTGTGGCCTCCTCCTCGTACTGGGCTTCAAGGGCCGGGATCACCGTGTCGATCTCGTCGACCAGCGTCTCGCGTACGCGACCGATCCGTTCGGCAGGTCGGACCGCTTGGAACGTCTTGGGTCGTCCCGGGCGGACCTCGAGCCAGCCGCCCTCCTCGAGGTCCGAGAGCACGGTGTAGATCCGGGTCCGCGGCACGTCGGCGGCCTCGGCGATGTCGGTGGCGGTCGACGGACCAAGGCCGACCAGGGCGACGTACGTCTTGGCCTCGTACTGCGTCAACCCCAGGCGCTCGAGCAACGGTACCGCCGGATCCATGTAACTTAGCATACTGTATCAGTTACATACGGCTTATGTCCCTGCGGCGCTAACCGGGGTCATGGAACGGGACGGAGCGACCCAACCCCGGGTACAGGCCCAGGGCCTGCAGAAGACCTACGGCGACATCACCGCCCTCGACGGGCTGGACCTCGACCTCCGTGGGCCGCAGATCCTGGGGCTCGTGGGGCCCAACGGGGCCGGCAAGACCACCTTGATCAAGATCCTCTTGGGCCTGGTCACGCCGGACGGCGGGCACGTGGAGGTGTTCGGACGCGCTCCAAGCGCCCTCTTCGACCGAGGCGGCCCCCCGGTGGGGTACATGCCGCAGGGCTTGGCGATCTACCCGGACCTGACGATCCGGCAGAACGTCCGGTTCTTCGCTCACCTCCACCGGTTGCCCAGGGATCAGCGAGCTGCGGCTGTGGAAGCGGCCGTCGGGACCGTGGGGCTCTCCGACAGGATCGACGACCCGGTCAGCGACCTGTCCGGCGGCATGCAGCGACGGGTGAGCCTGGCCAGCACCCTCGTCCACCGGCCCCGGTTCCTGGTGCTCGACGAACCGACCGTGGGCGTGGACCCGGACCTCCGCGCCCAGATGTGGGCCGAGTTCCGCGAGCTCCGGGACGCCGGCAGCCTGCTCATCATGTCCACCCACTACCTGGGCGAGGCCGCCCGCTGCGACCAGGTCGTCTTCCTGCGTCAAGGCCGGACCCTGGCCGTCGACACGCCGGATCGGTTGCTCGAACAGGCCGGCACCGACGACCTCGAGGAGGCCTTCATCCGCCTGGCCGGAACCCCGGAGGCGGTCGCGTGACGGGCACCGCGGCGGTGGCCGGCCGCGTCCTGCGCTCGCTGCGCGGGGACCGGCGGACCTTGGGCCTCGTGTTCGGCGCCCCGGTCCTCTTGATCTGGCTCTTCAGCGAGGTGTTCGCCCAGGTGCCACCCCAGGGCTTCGACCTGGGCCCGGCCAAGGCCGCCATGATGGCGATCTTCGTCTTCCTGCTGACCTTCCTGTTGACCGCTGTGGGGTTCCTCAGGGAGCGTCAGACCGACACCATCGAGCGCGTCTTCGCGTCACCGGCCTCGCGCTGGGGCATCGTCCTGGGGTACGTCGTCGGGTTCGGCACCGTGGCCATCGTCCAAGCGGCGGTCCTGCTTGGGGCGGGGGTCTGGTTCTTGGATCTCTCCTTCGAGCACGGCGTGGCCCTCTTCTTCGCTCTGGAGCTCCTGGGGGCCCTGACGGCCCTGGGCATCGGGATCGTGGTGTCCCTGTTCGCCCGCAACGAGTTCCAGGTGGTCCAGTTCATCCCCATCGTGATCACGCCCCAGGTCATCCTGGGCGGGGTCTTCATCCCTGTCGAGGCTCTGCCCGTCTACCTCGAGGTGTTCGCCTGGACGTTCCCGCTGACCTACCTGTTGGACGGGATGGCCTACGCGATCCTGGGGGTGGGCGGGATCGGGGACCTGTTCGGTGCCATCGGCGCCCTGGTAGGGTTCTCGATCGTGAGCATCGCTGCCTCCGCCCTGGCCATGGGACGGGCAAAGGCCGGGGGATGACCGGGCTCCCGGTCGACCCGGGCAAGCCTCAGGTGATCAGCCGCATCGTCAACGGGTACCGGTAGTCCCGGCCCTCCGAGGTCTTGATCGCCGCCACGATGGGCCAGATCAAGCCGAGGATCAGGATCCCGACGACCATGGGGATGGCCACGAGGATGCCGATGATCGTGAAGACCAGGGCGAAGGCCACCAGGCCGTAGATCATCAGGGAGAGCTGGAAGTTCAGCGCCTCTTTGGCGTGCCGCTCGACGGTGCCGTGCTCGCTCCCCTTGATCAGCCAGATGACAAGCGGCCCGATCAGGCCCGGGATGCTCACGAGCCACGACAAGCCGGAGAGGTGGGCGCCCACCGCCCAGTTCTGGGCCTCCTGATCGTCCATCCGGGTACCATGTCGGGCCTCCTGGCCCGTGGGCCGGGGCTCGACCGGTTGCTGTTCCGGTCGGGGGGCCTTGGCCTGCTCGATGGGCTCGGTGGAGGCGGTCTCGAGGTCTTGGTCTGACCCGGTCGGGTCCCCCGATGGGTCCTGCCCCTTGTCCTGTCCGTCGTGCCCCTTGTCCTGGCCCATGACCCTCGTAGACCCCGGCACCCTTAGCTTCTTACGGTCTGGCTACGCCGCCTCCGTTCAGTTAGACGGTTCTACCCGGGACCAGGCTCAAGGGCCCCTGGCGCGTTGCCCGCCCGATACCATGGACCACGTCCCCCTCGGCGGCACCGGCCTGCGCGTCTCGGAGATCTGCTTGGGCACCATGGGCTTCGGCTCCCCCGACTGGCGACCCTGGGTCGTCGGCGAGGAGGAGGCCGTCCCCATCATCGAGCGAGCCCTGGACCTGGGCATCAACTTCCTCGACACGGCCGACATGTACTCGCGAGGCCAGAGCGAGCGCGTCGTCGGGGACGCCATCGAGGGCCACCGCGACGAGGTCGTCCTGGCCACCAAGG
>CAZBKU010000019.1:16099-21589 GCA_964492585.1 uncultured Thermoplasmatales archaeon
GCAAGCACATCCTGGACGGCATCGAGGCCAGCCTGGAGCGGCTGGGCACCGACCACGTGGACCTCTACCAGATCCACCGCTACGATGCCACCACCCCCGTCGAGGAGACCCTGGCCACCCTCTCCAGCCTGGTCGACGACGGCCGGGTGCGCTACCTGGGCGCCTCGACCATGTGGGCCTGGCAGCTGGCCCGCATGCGCACCCTCCAGGAGGAGCGCGGCTGGCACCCCTTCGTGACGATGCAGAACCACTGGAACCTGCTTTACCGGGAAGAGGAACGCGAGATGGTCCCCCTGTGCCGCGAGCTGGACGTGGGCCTGATCCCCTGGAGCCCCTTGGCCCGGGGCGAGCTCGCCCACGCCGGCCAGGAGCGGGACACCACCCGCGGGGAGACCGACTTCGGGGTGCCTTTCTACCAGGGCGAGGCCGCCGAGGAGATCAAGGACCGGGTCGCCCAGTTGGCCACCGACAAGGGCGTCCAACCGGCCCAGATCGCCCTGGCCTGGCTGCTCCATCAGGAAGGCGTGGTCGCGCCGATCGTGGGTGTGACCAAGATCGAGCATCTCGAGGCCGCGGTGGAAGCCACCGAGGTCAGCCTCTCGGCCAAGGACCTCGAGTGGCTCGAGCAGCCCTACGAGCCCCAGGCGGTCCGAGGCTGGGTGAGGGGTGGCGGGGTGCCCCGGGTGCATCTGCACGAGAACGAGCCGGAGGGCTGACCTGGGAAGCTGGCGACCGCCGACCCTCAGCCCTCCTGGATGCCCAGCCGGAACGTGTGACCCTCGTACCGGAACGGCCCGCCAGCATCCTGCTCTCTCAGATGTTCGAACCAGGCGTTGTGTGTCTCATTGAGGGGGGAAGCTCTTCTGGTCGTCGTCCTCCTCGATCATGGTGTCCAGGGCCTTGGCGAGGCCGGGGACCTCCTCGCGTAGGGCCGTCTCGTTGACCTGTGTGGCCTCCTCCTCTGGGCCAAGCTGGTAGATCGTCACCCGGCTGGAGCCTGCCACATCGAGGTTGTGGATGTAGAGCTGGTACGCGCCGGCGAGAAGGATCACGAGGCCAGCGAGCGCGAGGGCGATGATGCCGAGGGTCCGTCGTTCCATGTTGTCTACTCTCCCGGGAGCCAAGATCGACGCTTCATGGGGAGGCCACGGAGGAATCGGTTGAGACGGTGCCCTGGCAGGAGCCAGTCCAGTCGATCCTCATCCTCGCATATTTGGACCATCGCGTTGTCCTCCTAGGACGGGTTGAGCCCGTCCCATTCACTGTCGTCGTCGAAGTAATACTCTGTCCAGATTTCGATCTTCGTGTACTCTGTGAGCCAGAAGTCCAGCCCGTCCGGCCAATGATCCATGAGGTTGCACGTCGTTTCACAGTCGTGGTTGTGGCTCTCCTGGCCATAGGTGTGGCCGAACTCGTCCCCATGACTCTCCCCCATAACCCCCTCATTGGCTTGTCCGGAAGATCTGGAAGGTACTGTTCGCGTAGTTGAACCGCTCCTCGGGCTCCTCCAGGTCCGAACGGAGGAACTCCATCCACTGGAGGGTGGTCTCGTTGGTACGGTAAGATGCCCTCGTCTCGTTCTCGGCCTCCATCCCCTCCAACGCCTCGGCGAAACCCGGGACTTGCTCCCGTAGCTTGGTCTCGTTGACCTGTGGCGCCTCCCGCTGCACCGCCCAGCGGTGGATCCTCAGGTGGTCGGGGACGTCGGGCTCGTCTGGGTTGGTGTCCTCCGAGGGGGTCAGGCATCCTGCGCTGGCGACGACCGACAGGAGCACGCTGAGGAGGACGCCGAGCACGGTACAGCGTCTGTGCATACCTACTGTCTCTCCGTCATGGGTTATCTCCGTCGTACTCCGCGTTGAGGTAGAACTCCGCCCAGATCTCTATGGCAGTGTACTCGGTGAACCAATAGTCCTTCGGCAGGCCTTTCTTCATCATGTTGTAGGTACCGTCCTTGACGCCGATGTGGCCCTCCTGGCCGTAGACGTGCCCAAGCTCGTGACCAGACACGACCCCTCGGTGGTCTAGGAGGTCTGGATTATACACGTCGTTGTTGTACTCCAACCCCTCGACGACGCTGGCGGAAACGTTGCCTTGCTTGACCCTGTTGGGGAGAGCTTCTCCCCAGCATCCGGCCCCATCCCCGTTCGAGGTGAGGTCCTTGCCCGTCCACCACTGGTAGGCATCGACGCTGGCATCCATCCGGCTCGAATGCCCATCGAGCCAATCCGCGTACTGCACAACTGGGGCCGGCTCATCGGCGCAGTCTGTTTGGTAGAGGATGTTGACCCCGGTGGGGTTGTTATGCTCGAGCCTGAGGTCGATGTACATCGGGGCGTTCTCCCAGACGTGGTCGTGCTCGTTGAAGGCCTTGAGCCCTCTCTCCTCCCAGTTGCTGTGAGTATCTGTAACGTCCTTGGAGACGTCGAACTGGACGTTCGACGTGACTAGGTTCGTGTCGTGGGAGGTGATCGCGTCGACCCACCAGGGTTCTGCGGTGTGGCCCTTGGACCCGATGCGTACCTCGTTGACGGATGACTTGCAGACGGGGAACGCCACGTTCGTGAGGACGACCTTGTGCCCGATTTGGACATCGAACGAGCATGAGCTCAGGCCCCAATTGATGTCGAACGCCCGGACGGGCAGCCACTCGGTCGTGTTGAACGGTGTGCTCTGCCAGCCGTTGGTCGTCGGTGTGGTGACCTCCACGTTGTTCGATCCATCGGACCGGAGGTTGATCTCGATGGCGCGGTTGCCGTTCAGGCGCCATTGGAGTTTATGCCAATCGGGATCTCCGCCGTCAGCGTCGATGTGGGCCCAGTGGACGAGCTCGGGTGGGGCAGTGTTGGTGATGTCCCGGTGAGCGAACTTGTGATCGTCGAAGTTCCCACCTTGCGCCTTGACGCCGTTGAGCCCGCTGATGTCTTTATCTGATACCTCCCAGACACCGCAGCATTGGGTCTCGTCGGTCCAGTTGTCGGACGGGGGCGAGCCCTGGGTACAGTCGTCGGGGCACTCGAAGTCCTCGATGATCACCAGGGAGAAGTGCGGTGGGAAGACGAGGTCGTGGTCCAGGGTGCGTTCGACGGGGATCCGTTCTCCACCCGGGTATCGGTAGGTGGCCTGGTCGATCCCCTCTCCGTCCAGCCAGTTCTTGGCGACGTGGATCGGCTGGCCCTCTGGGTTCCCATCATCGATCCGGACCCCGATCGTAGGCGGAGGACTCGTTTGGTTGGTCCGGTTCGACTCCTGGCTCTGGGTCGTCGTCTCCGCATCCAGGGAGATCCACATCGGTCGCTGGGTGAACTGGAGCGCATCCCGGTCCCCTGCCGTGAACATGGGCTCGGTGGTCAGCTCGAACGTGGCGAAGCTGACCGTCGTCCGGTTCTCGCTCAGATCGACCCGGGCCCAGGACTCGTCCTCGTACTGGACCGGCGACCACTGTGTCTCGGAGGTCACGGAGCCAAGGTTCTCCACCAGCCAGGCACGGTGGACGAGGATGTAGTCCACCGCCGTTGTTGTCTCGAGTTCGATCCTGTCGGCTGCTCGACTGACGCCGACGGCATCGTCAAGCTTGGTGTCTTGGTCCTCGAAGGCCAGAGCGTACGTCTCCGGTTCACCGTACAACGGTCTGGAAACCTCGATAGTCTCTGTCGCGGTATCAAGAGGCGCAGGCTGGGCCGCGTGCTTAACGCTATGCAGGTCGTAGGTGAGGTTGTAGCTGCCGCGGGCCAGCTCCATGGTCACGTTGCGTACTTGCACGTCGTCGCCGCGGATCTCGTAGGGTCCGATGAATTGGCGGTCGACCTGGTCGCCATCGTGGCTGGCGGTGGCGTCGATCAGGACGCGGACGGGGTGGCCGCCGGCGTTCTCCACAGCGATGGCCACATCGAATGGTTCTTTTTCCTCGATGGGGGTGGGCGTCATGCGCTTGGTGTCCGCGATGGAGACCTCCGAGGCGTCAGTGGAGGTCGTGGTTGGGGCGAGGATGTCGGCGGGGGGTTGGTCGGCTGTCCCGCCGAGGGTGACGTTCTGGACCCAGGCTTCGTTATCGGTCTCGTGAGGCATGTAGTCGATTTTGAGGTCGTCGATTTGGATCAGGCCATAGACGCCGTGGTCGGAGATGAGGAGGTCGGCTCGGCTGTTCGGATGGTTGTTGACCTTGCCTTCGAGGGCCACGCCGACGGTCTTGCGGTCGCCGGCTTTTGGGTCGTCGGTCGGTAGCGAGGTCTTGTTGCTCTCCTCGGCGAAGAGATCGACGGTCTCGACGACGACCTCGAGGGGCGTGCCGGGTAGGGCTGGTAGGGTGATCGTTTCGAACCGACGGTAGTCGGCGGTTGGTAGGGTATCGTCCCACGTAAAGGCGTAGGTGTTGTCGTCTGGGCCTGGGTCTTGCTCAAGCTGGGCGAACTCGGGGAACCAGGTTTCGTCGTGGGGCTGGTTGGTCAGGGATCCGATGGAGGTGGTCGCCGTGGTGGTGAGCAGGACGACCACGACGACGATCGTGATAGCAGTCGCTGGGGGTGTGTGCTGCATGTTACCAACTCGGTCAGGCCTTGTCAGCCGTTGGAAGGCGTACCACTCGCGTTGGTATGGGCGTTGGGACCCTATGTGGATATATTGTGGAGAGATAATTCGCGCGGTGGAGAGGGGAAGTTAGCGCGGTGGTGAGGGTTCTTGAACGTGGTCTTATGAGTTCAGGCTCCGGGTCAGGTCAGGGTGCCTGGTAGACAGATCCCCCTCGAAGCCCCAGCCCAAGGCCAGGCGGAGGCCGCCCGTGAGAACGGGATCATGGTCTGGCTGAACCTCGAGAGCGTGGGTGATCGGCCTGCGGACGATGCCCGAGGATGGACGGTCGGCCCTAGGCGGCAATCGGCTGATCCCTATGTGAGTGTCAAAACCCATCCAGAGATGAGTGGTCGAAGCCCTGGACGGCTCACCGGCGTCGACCACCTTAGACGTGGGCAGTTAGTCCCGCCACGGCCGGTCGAACCCGTCGGCGACCTTCTCGACCCACCGCTCAAGCCCCCAGCTGGGCTCGTAGACGTACGTCCGACCAGCTCGGTGGCGGTGGGCCAGATCATGCTTCCGCAGCGCCTTCAGGTGGTGCCGGATGGTCGAGACCGCTGAACCGAGCTCTGGGGCGATCTCCCGGCAGGTCTGCCCCGGGTGCTCCGCGACGTAGATGGCGACGTCCCGCTTGGGCTTGCGGCCGAAGAGGATCCGCGTCCGCTCGTTCAACCACAGGTCGGCATCCTGCATGCGGAAACAGTGCTGCTCTTGCTCCCCAGGGTTGTTGAGGATGACGATGCATCCGTGACGCTCTAGCTTATCCAGGTGATGGTAGAGGTTGCCGGCGCTCAGGCCGAGTTCCCGGCCGATCTGATGCTTGTTGCTCCCGGGCTTCTGCTCGAGGAAGTCGAGGATCGCGCGCCGGGTCGGATGACGTAGCGACCGCTTCCGGAGCGAGTCGGGCGGCGAGCCGGGGAC
>CAZBKU010000020.1:0-13851 GCA_964492585.1 uncultured Thermoplasmatales archaeon
CCTGCCCAACAAGCCATCGGGTACGACGTCGAGGCGACCACAGACTACGGCGACGTCGAGATCGACCTGGCCGATGCCGACGAGAAGAGCAGCTCTGAGGACGAGGACGACGATGACAACGAGGAGCACGCGCACGTCAGGACCCAAGGCTACGAGGATCGCGCCATCCAGGTGACGATGGCCATCACCACCGACTACGGGGACGTGACGGTCGGCCACGACACGGTCGACATCGAGGAGGAGGACCAAGAGGACAGCCAGAGCACCGAGCCCCAGCGCCCGGTCTCCGAGCTTCCCACGGTGACCTCCGAGCTTCGGTGAACGGGACGGGAGCGGGCCTGGAACCAGGGGTCAAGCCATCTTGGCCCCGTTCTCTCCAGAACCTCCTTTGCCTTCAGGCCCCTCCCCTCTCTCCTTCTCCCTCCCTATCTCCTCGACCCCCGAGCGCGAAGCCTTTCCCGCCACCAGGCGGCTTGCCCGATGAGCTGATCAGATGATCGGCGGCGACGCACGGTCTTGGGCACGCGTCCTCCTGGTGATGGTCCTGGTCTTCTCGGTCACCGTGGCTGGCTGCCCCAGCGATGAGAGCGATGGGAGCGGGGGCTACGACCGGGTCGACGGGTTCCCGGGTCCTTCAGGTGAGGACCGACAGGACCGAACCGACGGCCCGGACGCTGCGGGCCTGTCGAACACGTCGTGACGGCCGGTCCCGTCGATCACCCGGACCGGTGGTCACGCGACGCCGATCCGGTCGCCGGGAGGTCGCTCACCTGAGCTTCAGGACGCCCATGACGAGCAGGACGACGCCGACGATCAGGTTGATCGCCTGGGTGACGACATCTGGCAGGCCGACGATGTCCCCGTAGAGCAGGATGCCGAGCACGAGGCTGAGCACCCCGAACAGGGTGCCTCCGGGGACGACGTTGATCAACATCAGGATGCCCAACACGATCAGCACGATCCCCATGATCGGGATCAGGCCTCCGACACCGAGCTCGCCCAGGAGGACGAGCAGGCCGAGGACGATCAGGGCGATCGCGATCGCAAGGTCGAGACCTTTGGCTGCCATCGGTGGGTCGAGCCGCTGCCCCGGTATCATCGTTGGGGTAGGGCAACCGAAGCGTTGCAAGCCGCCCGGCAGCGGCTGGCTGGGCCGGTAGGACGGTCACAGATCCCGTAGGCAGCCGGCGCTGGCCACACCTGCAAGCCCGAGAGCCCCCAGGACGGCCAGCGATGGGGGTGCCGGCGTGTTCTGGGTCTGGGCGGTGGTGGCCACCTGGAAGGTGCCCTGCATCCCGTGCTCGGCGTAGGCCGGATCCTGGTAGGGGATCTGGCCGCTGGCACCGGTCGGCACCGTGAAGGTCAAGAACGCCTCCTCGCCCGGCGGGACGACCTTGCTGGTCTGGTCGACCGGTGCTCCGAGCGCCAGGCTGTGGTTGCGATCCCCGAGGTTGATCACCACCAGGCGGACCTGCTGACCTGGGTGGAGGGTCAGCGACGGGTTGGCCTCGGTCCCGTTGTCGATGGTGAACCAGGCCACGGTCCCGTTCTCGGTCTCGGCGTCGTGGGCGTTGACCAGGTACATGGTGGTGCCCCCGTGGCCTGTATGGCCGGTGGCCAGCGGGCAGAGCCCGGCGGCCAGGAGCACCACCAGCAGACCCAGGATCCCTGGCCCACGCATCGCGCCCACCTATCGTGGCTTGCGGCCCACCAGGACCGCTGCCGCGCCCAAGGCCACGAGAGGCAGGAACGGTGCCAGGGGGATCTGGCTCTCTTCCTCCTGGCTCTCCCCCTCCACGAAGCCCGGGGGGGGTAGGCCTGAGACCGTCGGGATGTTCGGGATGTCGCCGGCGCCACCGCCCACGACGAACTGGGCCTTCATGCCCTTCTGCTGGTGCTGGGCGACCCCGCAGTGGGCCATGATGGTCGTGGGTTGGGAGGGCGTGATGAACGTCCCGGTCTCGTTGCCGGGCCCGTCGACCTCCAGCATGAAGAAGCCCTCGGGCCAGACGCCGTGGGGCATGAACTGGTGGCGGACGTCGTCGTCGTTGAAGAACGTGACCGTCACCCGGGCGCACGTGGGGACCTCCCAGGAGTGCTGGTCGAACGTGTAGACGACCCCGGGCAGGTCCTCGGTGTGCTCGCGGCCGCCGCGGACCGTGATCTCGATGTCCTCGGAGATCTCGCTGCAGCCGGGCGGCAGGTTGTCGGTGTTCTCGTGGACGACCTTGGCCGACCCCGCCGGGACGAGCGCCAACCCGACGACGACCAGGATGCCGGCCAGGAACAAGGCGCGCGTCACGGTCCCACCCCCCTGCGTCTGCGAGCGGCGACAAGGCCGGCAAGGAGGACGGCCCCGAGAGCAAGGGCGGGACCGGGGCCGGGGGTCCACCGGGGTTGATCGGCGTCCCCAGCCGAGGTGGTGTTGGCGATGTCCCCGAAGATGCCCGGTTGGTCCAGACCGACCCAGACCGGGACCTCGCCCTGGTAGTACTCCTCGGTGAAGAAGATGTCCAGGGGTGCGACCGTCTCGGGCATAGCCGTGGTCTCGTTCATGTACGACTCGTAGACGATCAGCGAGATGTCCCCGCCTGGGCCGATGCCGTCGGTGGTCACCCCGCGCTCCCGATGGTCGTGCATGAACCAGGCGCCCGACCCGTAGCTGTTGAGCCCGTCGTCGGTCGTGTTGAGCGTGATGTCGAGGCGTTGGGCGCCGGTTAGCGTGTAGACGTCGCGCTGGGTGCGTTGGTCCTCGGGCACGGTGCGGCCGTCGGTGGCGGTGATGGTGCCCTTGTGACCGTGGGTATGTAGCGAGAGGGTCTCCTCGCCGGCGTTGATCACCCGCAGCTTCACGTTCTCGTCAGGACCGACGACGACCAGGGATTCCCTCAGGGTGTAGGGGAACGAGCGGCCGTTGAGCAGGAAGTAGTCGGCGTCCCGGTCGGTGGCATCGTACTCGCGGTTCATCTCCTTGGCCAGCACGCGCGGGTCGTTGCTTGTCTTGATGATGTTGTTGAGCTCCTTGTCGACGTCCTGGTAGATCAGGTCGTACTCCCGGTCGTGGTCCTCGAGCACGGCCTTGGAGGGCACGCGGACCTGGCCGCCGCCGGGGTTGATCGTCTGGAGCGTGTTGTTGGGCCGGTCCTCCTCGATCACGACCGTGGTGCCCAAGCCCATCATGACGTGCACGTCCGGCTGGACGTGGCAGTGGTAGAACATGGTGCCGGGTTGGCGGGGGTTGAACTCGTAGGTCCGGCTCTCCCCGGGGAGCACCGGCTCCTCGCTGAAGTGCGGCACCCCGTCGTTGCCTTCGCCGCTGCCATCCTGGAAGGGGTGGTCGACGCCGTGGAGATGGATGGTGTGCGGGAAGTAGTGGGTGTTCTCCATGGTGATCCGGACGGTGTCGTTGACCTCCACCCGGATCGGCGCCGAGGGCACCCGGGCAAGGTCGAAGAAGGTGTCGCCGGTGTGGTCGATGGTGACCTTGGGCGTGAACGTCCAGAACCCCGGCGAGATGCCCGGGGCGATGTCGTAGCTCTCGGCCAGGTCGTCGTCGGGCAGGTGCCAGCCGTTGAGCTCGGCGACCTCGAGCGTGATGTTGATCTCGTCGGGGTCGCCATCGCCATCGAGGTCGCGGCCCTTCTCCACGGCGTCCTCGTGCAGGGCGTTGCGGTCCAGCAGGCCCTGGGGCACGTTGTTGGTACCCTTGACGAAGGCCGCGATAAGGGCAGGGTTATCCGGCCGGCAGTTGGGGTCGGCCTTCATGGAGACGTTCAGGACCGTCTGGGCCTCCCGCCAGCCCGGGTGGTCGTTCGGGCACGGCCGCTCGCCGCGGGGCATCTGGAAGTCCTCGGACGGCGGGTTGGGTTCCCATTCCTGCCCGCTGCCGGGCGCGCCGCCGAGGTGGGCGCTGGAGAACGGCGAAAGCAAGAGGAGCACGACGATCACCGACGGCAGGGCCCAGGATAGGAGAGATGGCGGAGACATGGAGGGGCCTCGCATCGCAGTCGTTCCAATATCGATAAACGCTTCCTACATCAAGGTTCCTGATGCCATCCCGCCAGCCGGTTCATCCGATCAACCCGTCCACCAAAACGTTCTAATAACGATCAACGATGTGCACCGTTTGTCGATATTCGAACACGTGATGACCATGCTAGGCTCCAAGACCCTTGGCACGTCCCGCGCCCTCCTGATGGCTGCCCTCCTGATGGCCGTCGGGTTGGCCGGGTGCGCCGGTGATCCCGGAGGCGAGCCGTCCGGCCAGGTCTGCCCCACAGAGGAGAGCGATCCCGCTTGGGGGTCTTACCAGGAGGCTCGCGATGCGCCTGGCGAGGTCTTCGAGCCTAACGGGACCGACAGCCCGGTCCACCTCAAGCTGCTAGACCCCGCCGACCCTCAGCAGATCGACACCGGAGGGTTGGAGGTCTGGGTGCTCCTGTTCGACAGCCAGGCCAACGAGCCCGTGACCGACGCGAGTTTCCAGGTCGACGCGCGGATGCCCGAGATGGGCCATGGGACCAGTCCCGAGACCGACCCGATGCACATCGAGGACGGGATCTACAAGGGCTGCACCACGATCAGCATGCCTGGCGACTGGTTGATCAACCTGGATCCCCAGCTGAGCGACGGCACGGTCCTCGAGTACGACGTCGATGTGTCGGCCAGCGGCGGGGGCAACTAGAAGGGCAACCCTTACCCGCCCCCCAGGAACCTACGCAACCCATCAGGTGTCCCCCATGTCCCGATCCCGACGCTCCCACGGCTTGCCGGTCGCCCTCATAGGCCTTCTGTTGATGACCGTCGCGTTCACCGGCTGCATCGGTGACGACGGCGGGGATGGTCGGTTCGCCAGCTACAGCGACGCGAAGGCAGCCGTCGTCCAGACCTACGAGCCGACCGACAGCACCAGCCCGATCCGCCTGGGGCTGATCAGCCCCGAGGATCCCACCCGGATCGGCACCGGCGGCGTGGAGGTCGTCGTCCTCCTCTACGACTCGGAGACCGACGAACCGATCACCGACGCCGAGTTCGAGATCGAGGCCTTCATGCCTCAGATGGGTCACGGGACCGATCCCGAGACCAACCCGACCCACGAGGCCCACGGCGTCTACGCCGGATCGACCACCGTCACCATGGGTGGTACCTGGGAGATCAACCTCGACCCGACGCTGGCCGATGGCACGACCCTCGAGTTCGACGTCGAGGTTCAGGCCGAGGGCGAGGGCGGGATGGACGGCGGCATGCACGGTGGCAACACCACGACCAGCTACGGCTCCTACCAGGAGGCCCAAGACGCTCCAGGCGAGACCCTGGCACCCAACCAGACCGACACCCCCGTCCGTCTCAAGCTGCTTGAGCCGAACAGCACGACGGGTGTCCAGCCGGGCATGCTCAACCTCACCGTGCTCCTGTTCGACAGCGAGGCCGACCAGCCCATCGAGAACGCCACCATGACCCTGGAGGCCCACATGCCAGCCATGGGCCACGGGACCAGCCCCGAGGTCAACCCCGAGCACGGTGGCCACGGCGTCTACCAGGGCTTGACCAACCTCAACATGAACGGGACCTGGATCCTGCGGATGACCGCCGAGACCGACGGCGGGGCCAACCTGACCTGGAGCATCGACGTGCAGGTCGGTCAAGGCGGCATGCAGATGGAGCCGCCGCCGGGCTACAACCAGACCCACGAGGACTCGGTCAGCGAGCCGAGCTACGAACAGAACTGGACCTTCGAGATCAACTGGACCCCGGCCCAGGCCAACCTGACCCTGGCCGTCTCGGGCACCCCCCTTGGCTCGGTGACCGACGAGCTGACGCTCACCGTCTTCGATCCCAACGGGACCGAGATGGACAGCATCACCGTCTCCGGCGGTTCCAACGGGACGATAGAGCTGTCGGGCTTCGACGCCACCGGCAACCACACCGCCCAGGTCACAGGCCAGGGCGTGGAGTCCAGCTACACCCTGGAGATCGTGGTGGACTACCAGAAGATGATGGGCGGCCACGATCACGACGCGCACGGCCACGGATGACCGACCGGTTCGACCCACCGGCCCGGGGCACCACCCCCGGAGCCAGTTTATTCGAATATCGGTAAAATATATAGGGTCGGAGGGCTACGAGGTCCCGTGACCATGCGAGCCATCCACACCTTCCTGATCGCAGGTTTGCTTCTGACCGCTGTTGTCCCCCTTGCCACCGCGCATGAGACCTATGAGAGCTCCGACGGCAAGTACCAGATGGTCCTGGGTGAGCAGAACGAGCCGGTCTACACCTACGACTTCACGAACCTCGACGTCATCGTGACCGAGATCGAGACCGACGGGCCCGTGCCCAACGTCAACGCCACCGTGGACGCGACCCTCCTGGCCCCCAACGGCGAGGAGCTCTCCATGGAGCTCGCGCCCCAACACGGCTCCCAGAACCGCTACGAGTTCGTCGAGGATTACATCCTGACCCAGCCCGGTCAGTACCAGGTCCTTCTCGAGGGTAACATCAACGGGACCGACGTGACCGGCGAGTACCTGCTCCCGGGGCCGCGCGCGTCATTCACGGACATCGCCTTCCCGCACGACGACGTCCAAGACGTCCGCGAGCTCCAGCAGGAGAACCAGGAGCTCCGGGACCGGATCGACGAGCTTGAGACCCGGATGACCCAGATGGAGGACCACATGGACGCCATGATGGAGGGCGGCATGGACGGCTCGGATGGCTCGGACGGTGGCGACACCCAGGAGAAGAGCGCCAACGCGCCCGGGTTCAGCCTTTTCGCTGCCCTGGCCGCTCTGGCCGTCATCGCTGTCGTCCGTCGGCGACGCGAGGACTGAACCCCCTTGACGCCCGAGCAGCCTGGCGGCCTCCGGTCCCCCCGACCGGCGATCTACACCCTAGCCGTCGGGCTGCTCGTCCTGCTCCTGGTCGCACCGCCTGCCTTCGCGCATGCCGACCTGGTCGAGACGACCCCCAACCCCAACACCCGGGTCGACCAAGCCCCCGACCGGCTGGATCTGGTCTTCTCCGAGCGCCTGGAGGATGAGTACACCAACGTCCGTGTCCTCGATCGCGACGGGACCAACCACGTCACGCGCTTCGCCGTCGACGAGGACGACCGCCGGCAGGCCACCGCCGAGCTGGACGACCTACCTGACGGCATGTACACGGTCCGCTGGCAGACCCTCAGCCAGGCCGACGGGCACACGCGCTCCGGGGTCTACTTCCTGGCGGTCAACGTCTCGATCGCCGGCCAAGGAGACGACGGCCAACCCGTCCCGAGCAACGCGATCACCGAGACCGGCACCCAGATCCCGCCCCTGGAGCCCGTGTTCCGGAGCCTGGGGTTCCTGGGTGCTGCCCTGGCCGTGGGCCTCCCCCTGTTCCTGCTGCTGACCCGTGGCGTGGAGCTGCCGCCCAGCCTGCCCAGCCGGCTTCGCGGCCTTGCCGCCGGCGGGGCCGGCGCCGCCGTCTTGGCCGGGATCGGCTTGGCGGCCCAGCTGGCCGCCCGGATCGACGGCAGCCTGGGCCAGGCCTTCGGGACGGCCAACGGGAGCTTGTTGCTCCTGAGGATCGGCCTCTTCGCCAGCGCGGCGCTGCTCTACCTGGCCGCCGTGGCCAAGCCGAGGGACGCTCTCACCCCGACCTGGCTCGGCTTTGGCATGCTGGCCACCACGGCCGGTCTCCTGGCCACGACCCTGGGAGGCCACGCAGCGGCCCAGACCGACCGGCTGGCCACGGCGGTCATCGTCGACTGGCTCCACCAGGTGGCCATCGGGTTCTGGATCGGGGGCGTGGTCGCCTTGCTCCTCGCCGGGACCGACAAGGTGCCGGAAGCCTCGGCGGCCGCCCTGGTCCGTCGCTTCAGCCCCCTGGCGGTCGCCAGTGTCCTGGTCGTCATCGTCACCGGGACGATCTCTGCCCTCCATCGTCTGCCGACCCTGGATGCCTTGACCTCCTCGGGCTACGGGTGGGCCCTGGTGGCCAAGATCGTGCTCATGGTGCCGCTGGTCGCCATGGGCGCCTACCACCGGTACTGGCTGCTCCCTGAGCTGGAGACGCCAGGTCACGCCCGCAGGGACATCGGTCGCTTGCGGTTCTCGGCCGGGATCGAGGCCGGCCTCATGGTCATCGTGCTGGTGGCCGCAGGCCTGCTCACCAGCCTGGCTCCCCCGGCGGCCTCCCCCACGGCCGGTGGGTCCCAGGCCGACCAGCCTGAACCCTACACCAGGTTCAACGGGAGCGGGATCAACGTCAGCGTCTTCATCACCCCCCAGCCGATCACCGTCGGGTTCCAGGAGGTCTACGTCAACATCACGTCGGCCGACGGCCAGGACATCGACGCCTCCGAGCTGAGCGTGTTCGGCACCTCCCATCCGCCCTCGGACCCCCGCGGCGAGGCTTCCCCCCAGGAAGCCCACGTCCTCTTCAACGGGACCCACCACTTCGGCGGCGCTCTGTTCACAGAGGAGGGGACCTGGCGCGTGCAGCTGAGCATCCAGGGCGAGATCTTCCTGCAAGAGACCATCGAGGTGGAGGTGCAGGGGGGTTGACACCGGTCGGCGTGGACCGGGCCCTTGAAGAGACGTGGTAGGTGTCCAAGGCTCATGGCGCTCCCGACGCCCACGACCCTGGGGACGGCAGCCTCGGTCCTCGTCGCTGCGATGACGTTGATCATGGCTTACCTGGGGTACCGCTCCTACCGCAACACGGGCAACGTCCGGCTGGTCTTCGTCGTGGTGGCCTTCGTCACCTACGCCCTGAAGTCGCTGTTCGTGGCCTACAACCTCCAGACCCACGCGACCCTGCACGACACCATCGAGCTGGTCAGCGCCTTGTTCGACGTGGTCATCGTCATGCTGCTGTTCGTGCCGTTCTTCCTGAACCGCGGGAGGTGACCGGGCTGGACGACGAGGGCGACGGTGAGATCCCCATGCGGGACCGGGTTCTCGCCGCGATCCAGGACTTCCCTGGTATCCACTTCCGGGGCATCGTCCGGGAGCTGGACACCAGCACCGCCCTGGTCCGATACCACATCCAGCACCTGATCGACGACGGGGAGATCCGACAGGTCCAGGTCGGCGGCTACACCCGTTACTTCCCCGTCGAGGAGTACCGGGAGCTCACCGATGAAGAGAAGGAGATGCTCAACGTGCTTCGCCAGGAGAAACCCCTGGAGATCGTCCTGGAGCTGCTGGAGCTCGGCAGCATGCAGCACAAGGACCTCCACGAGCTCACCGGGGGCTCCAAGGGGACGCTGACCTACCATCTGAACAAGCTTGTCGACGCTGGGATCGTCCGCCGGGTCCCCAGCGGCGAGGACCGTGGCTTCCACCTGGAGGACCCCGAGCACGTCCGTGAGCTGTTGATCCGGTACGAGCCCGAGTCCGACATCCTGGACCACGTCCACGACCTGTGGGAGGACCTCTTCGGCGGCCACCGAGGCTGACCCTTGGGCATCGCATCCTCGACAACCTTCAAGTAGGGGTAAACCAAGCTCCGCCCTATGCGGACCCGAGGCCTCGTGCCCTTGACCCTGATGATCGTCCTCCTGGCCAGCGCTGGCTTCGGCGCGGGTCATGCGGCCTCCAGCTACGATGGCTGGGACCGCGTCCTCCACGACTGCGACGACGACTGGGGGGACCACGGGGAAGACGACGAAGAGGACAGCCAGGATCGCTCCGGGCACGACCTGGTGGCCCTGGATGTCCAAGAAGGCACGGCCCCCGACGACACGCGCGCGGTCGCGGTGCGCCTCACCATGGACCTGGGCTTCGCCGGGGACGAGACCGGCTGGCTGAACGACACCGTGACGTTCACCGTGAACCGATCCAGCGGGGCTGATTTCACCGTGACGACCACGGTGGTCACCACCGACAACCAGACCTTCACCGTCGCCAGCGGCGAGGATCAGAACCAGACCCTGACACCTCTGGAGCGTACCGACACCGACGACGGCCGGTTCTACGTGGACCTCTGGTATGGCTACGACGCTCTCAGCATCGAGGACGGCGACAACCTGACCGACTTCCAGGTGCAGGGCCAATTCAACGACAGCGACCGTGACCACATGCCCGGTTACCTGACACCCACCGACGGGGTCAAGCTCAACGAGTGCCCGCTGGGCACGGGGGACACCCGCCATGACAGCACCCCCTACCAGATCAACCAGGCGCCCGGCCTGCCGCCGCAACCCAGCTTCGATGTGTCCCCCATCGACCCGGTCACGGGCCAGGAGATCACCTTCAACGACACCTCGACCGACCCCGACGACGAGATCGTCGCTTGGTCCTGGGACCTGGGTGACGGGACCACCGTCGACACCCGCAACCTCACCCACGCCTACGATGCGCCCGGAGACTACACGGTCAGCCTGACCGTGACCGACGAGCGGGACAACGAGGTCACCGCTGACCAGGAGATCACCGTGGCCGACGCCGTCCCGGAGGCCGGGTTCACCTGGAGCCCGAACGAGCCCGAGGCCGGGCAGACCGTCACCTTCACCGACGTCTCCACCGACGCCGAGGCCGGTACCTTGGCCCACGAGTGGAGCTTCGGCGACGGGGCAACGAGCACGGCGGGCAACCCCGACCACGTTTACGATGCTCCGGGCACGTACGCCGTCACCCTGAACGTGACCGACGACGCGGACCAGACCGACACGATCACCCAACAGATCACCGTCGTCGAAGCCACAGACGAGGACGAGACGACCGACGACACCGACGAGCAGGATGACGACAGCGAGGACCAAGCCGACGATGGCAACCAGGACCCGGTGGCCGAGATCGCGTACTCCCCCGAGGCCCCCGTCGAGGGCGAGACGATCACCTTCCGCGACGCCTCCACCGATGCAGACGGGGAGATCGTCTCGTACAGCTGGACCTTCGGTGA
Organism: uncultured Thermoplasmatales archaeon; assembly: GCA_964492585.1. Taxonomy (GTDB): domain Archaea; phylum Thermoplasmatota; class SW-10-69-26; order SW-10-69-26; family SW-10-69-26; genus CAYXGD01. The sequence continues at coordinate 10,888 of CAZBKU010000020.1, forward strand.
CGCCGTGAGCGAAGAGACGCGTGTGGCTAACCATACCTACACCGAGGAGGGCGAGTACACCGTGACCCTGACCGTCACCGACGATCAAGGAGCCACGGACACCGCGAGCCTGACCGTCGAGGTGCTCCCGGCCGACGCGGTCGGCGGGGACGACGAGCCCCTCGACGAGACCGCCGCCGACGAGGCCAGCAACCAGACCAACGCGACCGGGAACCAGACCGCCAACGGCGTCCCGGCGGTCCCGCTGGTCGCCGTCCTGTCGGTCGTGGCCATCGCGGCCGTAGTCCGCCGGCGCTGACCGGCCGGTAGACGGCCCACACGCCGGGCCGGCCGACCCTCACCCTTCAAGAGGGCCAGGGTCATGCCGGCCCGAACCACCATGGCTGAGCACAACGAGAACCAGACCGTGGGGACCGCCGTGCTGATCTTGATCGCCATCGCGGTCCTCTTCGTCCTCATCGGGTACCTCTCCAAGCAGGGCCTGCTCTGACGCCCGAACCCGGCCACGGGAGGCCTCGACCAGCGTCCCACAACGCTTTTCCTATGCTACCGGGTGGCTGGCGTGATGCGAGCCCATGGCGTCCTGATCGGACTGTTCGTCCTCAGCCTTGCAGCCCTGCCGACCGTCCTGGCCCACGATGGCCCTGCGATCAACGTTGTGGCCCCGCCAAGCGACCAGTGCCCCTCGGGCAAGGACCTCTGCCTGGAGTTCGGTGCCGAGACACCGCCGCTGGCGCCCGGCGACAGGGTCGACCTGGCGTTCTTCAACGACGACGAGCGCAGCCACACCGTCATGGTGACCACCGGTGACCAGGCCGACGGCAGCCACTCGGACACGCCCAAGAGCGCGGCCCTGACCTCCACACCCTCGGTGGCCGCCGGGGACCAATCGACCGAGAACCTGTTCACCGTCCCCGAGGGCACCAGCACGCTCTACGTCTGGTGCGACGTCTCCGGCCACGAGGGCTCCGGCATGTGGCTCGAGGTCCCCGTCCAGGGTGGCGACGGTGGCACCAACGGCTCGCCGCTGGGCCTGTGGGTCGCCATCGCCGGCTTGGCCGGCGCCGCCATGGTGCTCGGCCGGCGCCAGGCGTGACCCCGCGGGGTCCTCCACGGCCCCTCCCCCCAATCCTCTCCCGATCTCCCCCCTGGTTCTTTGACCTCTAGAGCAAGCCCCGGGGCTCGATTCGATGACCTATCGAGCACCTATATGTGCCCGGCGGCACTGGTTGCATCCAGACCCCGCGACTCCCACCGCGGCTGGTCGACAGGCCCGGACCCCAACCATCCGGGCTTGCATCGGGTGGGGATCAGAGCGCCTCCAGTCCTCTCCACTGGACTCCCTCCCCCAACTCCTGCCTTGGTCCCCGCCCGACCTTTCCTCTCCCCCGACGCTCGTCGGTAGACGCGACCATACCCCAGCCGCCCGGCTGGCCAGGCTGGACAGATCCCGACCGCCGAGCAGCCTGTTGTAGGTATCACTCATCAAGAGTTTAGACAGGACTAACTTTAAATCATGGCGGGCCTTGGGGTTCCCTGTGACCACCGCGGCCATGGAGGACTACCTCAAGGCCATCTACCGCCTCCAGGACCCAGAGGACGGCGTCCCCACCAAGGCGCTGGCCGATGCCCTGGACGTCACGGCAGCCTCGGCCACCAACATGGTCAAGCGCCTGGCCGAGCTCGAGCTGGTCAGCTACGAGCCCTACCAGGGCGCCCAGCTCACCGGGCCCGGCGAGGCGATCGCGCTGGAGGTCATCCGTCACCACCGCCTGCTGGAGCTCTTCCTCGTCGAGACCCTGGGCCTCTCCTGGGACCAGGTCCACGAGGAAGCCGAGGTCCTCGAGCACCACATCAGCGAACGGCTCGAGGCTCGCATCGCCGAGATGCTCGGCCACCCGGAGCGTGACCCCCACGGCGACCCGATCCCGGGCCTCGATGGTTCGGTCCGGGCCGACGGGGGACGGGCCCTCCCGGACGCCGAGCCCGGCAGCACCGTGCAGGTCGTGCGCGTGACCGACCAGCGCCCCGATGTCCTCCGCTTCCTAGCCGACAACGGGTTGGTCCCCGATGCCCACCTCGCGGTGGACCGGGTCGAGCCCTCTGCCGGCGTGATCGAGATCCAGGTGGACGATCGGTCCATCCATCTCGGCATGGAGGTCGCCGCCGCGGTACGCGTCACGGAGGTACCCTGATCATGGATCGCCGCAAGTTCCTCGTCGGTTCCGGGCTGGCCGCGTCAGCTGCCGTCGGTGCCGGGTTGCTGAAACGAGCCCAGAGCGCCAGCGAGAGCCTCTCGCCGGCCGCCAGAGCCGAGGTCGACAGCCGTATGCGTGCCCAGGGACAGACGGGCACAGACGACTTCGACCCGTACACGTTCCTGACCGATTTCAACTGGGGGGACCGGGTCACCGACCTGGGCGACGGCCGCAAGCGCCGGGAGTACGAGATCGTCGCTGTCGACAAGGAGATCGAGGTCGCCCCTGGCGTCTGGTTCCCCTGCTGGACCTACAACGGCCAGGTCCCCGGGCCGACCCTGCGGGCCAACCAGGGCGACGAGATCCACATCCGCTTCCGCAACGACGGCAGCCACCCCCACACCATGCACTTCCACGGCATCCACACGCCGGAGATGGACGGCATCCCTGGCGTGGGCGATGGGATGATCGAGACCGGCGACGAGACGGTCTACGAGTTCACCGCCACCCCCTACGGCTGCCACCTCTACCACTGCCACTCGATCCCGCTCAAGCGCCACATCCACAAGGGCCTCTACGGGGCCTTCATCGTGGACCCGCCCGGCGGGTTCGACCAGACCCTTGGCCAGGAGGGCGGCCCCTTCGCCGGGGAGGCCGACCACGAGTTCGTCATGGTGATGAACGGGTTCGATACGAACTTCGACGGCGACAACGAGATCTACGCCCTCAACACCAAGGCGTTTGCCTACAGCGAACGGCCCATCGA
>CAZBKU010000020.1:13861-17320 GCA_964492585.1 uncultured Thermoplasmatales archaeon
GCTGGTCCGGATCTTCTTGGTGAACACCACCGAGTTCGATCCGGTCAACAGCTTCCACCTGCACGCCAACTTCTTCGACTACTACGACACCGGGCGGGCGGCCAACCGGCTCGAGATGGTGGACACCATCATGCAGTGCCAGGCCCAGCGCGGCATCCTGCAGATGCGCATGCCCCACCCGGGACCCATCATGTTCCACGCCCACCAGTCCGAGTTCGCCGAGCTGGGCTGGCTAGCGTTCTTCGACGTCCAACCGACCGCCGGCGGCTCCCCGGGAGGCGACGACAGCGGCTCGCCCCAGGAGACCGTCGAGGAGGTCAAGGACCGGATCACCGGGGAAGACCCGTCCCGGCCGACCGAACCGAGCGGCAGCCCGACCACCGAGACCGCCGCGACCGACCAGGCCACCGGCTCGACGGGTGCTCGAGCCGGGACCACCGAGGACAGCGCGGTCCGGACCGCCGCTGACACCACCAAGAAGACGGCCTCTGGTGCCACAGACGCTACCGGCGAGGTGATCCCGTGACCGACGACGGCAAGGTCAGCGTCGGCACGATCGCCTTGCCGCTGATCCTGCTCATCGCCGTGGCCGGCCTGGTCCTGGTCGCCAACCCCGGCCAGTGGCTGGAGCGCAGCGATGCGCCGCCGTCCGAGGCCCTGAACTTCGGCCGGATGATCCTGGAACCCGGTGTCATCGAGTTCAAGGTCACCAACGAGGGTCCCGACCCCGTGAGGATCTCCCAGGTCCTGGTGGATGAGGCCTACTGGCAGCACACGATCGAACCTGATGCGACCCTGGACCCGATGGATACGGCCACCATCACCCTGCAGTACCCCTGGGTGGAAGGCGAGGCCCACGAGATCGTCGTCCTCACCGAGACCGGGGCGTCGTTCAGCCACGAGATCGAGGTCGCCCTGGAGACCCCGGGCGTCAGCGCCCAGACCCTGGGTGTGTACGCCCTGATCGGGCTCTTGGTCGGCGTGGTGCCGATCTTCGCCGGCCTGCTCTGGTACCCGGCCATCCGCAAAGCTGGCACGCCTGTGGAGATGGGCATCCTGGCGTTCACCATCGGCTTGCTGGCCTTCCTGGTCGTCGATTCCCTGGAGGAAGGCCTCGAGCTGGCAGAGCTGGCCCCGGCGCCGATCGGCGGACCCGGCCTGGTGCTGCTGGCCGTTGCTGCGGCCATGGCGATCCTTCTCTGGACCAGCCAGAAGCTCTCCGGTCAAGCCGGGCACGGCACCTCGCGTTCCCGCCTGGTCGCCGCCTACATGATCGCGGTGGGCATCGGGTTGCACAACCTGGGCGAGGGCCTGGCCATCGGGGCCGCCTACGCCGTGGGCGAGGTCGCCCTGGGCAGCTTCCTGATCCTGGGCTTCACCCTGCACAACGTGACCGAGGGGCCGGCCATCGTGGCCCCGCTGGCCCGGCGCTCGACGGCCATCAAGCACCTGGCCTTCATGGGCTTGATCGCCGGGGCCCCGACCATCGCCGGAGCCTGGATCGGCGGGCTGGCCTTCTCGCCCTTCCTCGGGGCCATCTTCTTCGGCCTCGGCGCCGGCGCCATGCTCCAGGTCATCCTGGACGTGGCCGCCGAGATGCGGGGCGAGCCGATGCTCGACCAGCTCAAGGGCACCATCGCCCTGGGCTTCTTGGCCGGCATCGCGGTCATGTGGGGCACCGGTGTCCTGACCGCTTGACCGTGGACCGTACCAGGCCACAGAGGCGGGGGATGGTTCCCTCAAGCCCGGAGGGGCCCGCCGCTTGCGGGCCCCCTCCAACCCCTTCCCTCTGTGGCTTCTCCATCACCTCCGTGGCCACGTCCCTCGGACGATGGTTATTAATCCTGCACGTTCCTCTAGTAACGTGAGCCCATGGCCGTCATCAGCGTCTCCCTGCCCGAGAGCCTGCTGGACCAAGCCGACGCCCTGATCGAGAGCCGGGGCTACGCCGGCCGATCCGAGCTGGTCCGGGCCTCCCTTCGGGACTACATCCAGCGCGAGGCCGACCCCGAGGAGCAGGGCCACCGGACGGCCACCCTCACCGTGGTCTACCCCCACGGCGTCGAACGCAAGGTCTCCAGCGTGCGCCACGACTTCGACCACATCGTCCAGTCGATGATGCACGGCCACAGCGAGGGCGCCTGCGTCGAGGTGTTCATGCTCAAGGGCCAGGCCAGCGAGGTCCGGTCCTTCATGGACGGCTTCCGGGGCATCCGGGAGGTCCAGGCCGTCGACGTGACCTTCACCGACGTGCCGGGCTTGGTGGCCGACCACGAGCACTGAGACAGGCTGGATCGTTCCGGAACCTTCACAGCCCGCCAGGGGCCTGGGCCGGTCATGGCCGAGGAGCCCAGCCGAGACAGCAGAGCGCCGATGAGGCAGCGCGCCGGCATGGATCTCCCCCAGATCACCACGTGGGTCGCGATCCTGGCGGCTGGAGCCATCGCCCTGGGCCGCTTCATCGCCTACATCCAGGCCGTGGACGACATCGACGTGGAGGTCGGCTCGGCCCTGGCCTGGTGGGGAGCCTGGCTGGCGGGCGTGGCCCTGGTGATCCGGGGTGCTGCCGGGGAGCGCGAGGATGCCACCAGCGCCTGGGTGCCGTGGGCTGCCCTGCTGGTCGGGATCCTGGTCCTGGTGGTCATGCCCGCGATCCCCGCTGGCAACGTGGACCTCTCCTCCTTCTTCGGGCCGTGAGCCGACGGCGAGGACGTCCTGGCCAGGGCGACCGGTGGACCGGTGGGACCGTCGGCCTCCGCTGACAGGCACCCCCGGCCAACCCTGTCCTCGTCGCCCCGGTGGTCTCCGCGGTCACCGTGGTCGGCCGTCCCGCCACCGACCCGTCAGCCGGTCCAGCCTCGGAGGTAGAGCCACACCCCGATGGCCACCACCGTGAGGATCACGCCCAGCACGACGGCCCACGTGAGGCCGTCCTTGCCTGACCCCCAGGCGATCGGGATCGGACCCAGCAAGATGATGCCCCCAGACCGGGAGCCGGTGCCCTGGGCGGGATCGCGGCCCATCCCCTGGGCCGTGGTCGGAGCCGGACCCTCGGGACCACCGCCGAGACCTGGACCAGGCCCCCGGCCCCCGCGTTGGACACCGGTCCAGAAGAGCCCGAAGAGGCCGCCGATGGCCAGGAGCATGCCCATGGCTGCAGCGGGCCCGGAGCCGCTGACCACCGGGAGGACCACGATCAGGTGGACCGACAGCTCACCCTGGAGAGCGCTGTAGCCCAACAGGCCCAGGCCGGCGACCAGCACCAGGATCGAGAGGGTCCGTCCGGTGCCCACGGCCGCCCTTGAGCACCTCATCGACCAAGGCTCTTACCCGGCCTGTTGTTCAAGGACGCACCAAGAAGCTTCTAAAAGGGTCGGATCCCTGGTTGGCCTGATGAGCGGAGGCACGACGGGGGTGGCCACCCTGGCGATCGCAGGGATTGCCCTCCTCCTGGTCGCC
>CAZBKU010000020.1:17330-21188 GCA_964492585.1 uncultured Thermoplasmatales archaeon
GAGCCCCTGGACATCGAGGTCCACGTCCTCCAGGACGAGGGCGAGGATGCGTTCTACTGGTACGACGGCTACGACCTCTACGAGCTGTACGTCCGCGAGGCCCACTGGGGCCCGGACGCGCAGGACGGCCTGATGTTCCGGTTCACCCTCTACGGCGGCTTCACCCCGCAGCCCGTGGCCGAGGAGCTGCACATCGACATCGGCCTGACGACCCCGGCCGGCGAGCAGGTCCTCCGCATGACGACCACCGACGACGAGGTGTGGACCGGGGACCTCCAGATCGCGGCGATCAACGTCACCGAGGACGACCCGCCGTTCACCGGTGTCACGAGCCAGATCCAGGCCTTCGTCCCCTACGAGGATCTCAACGTGACCCCAGGGCAAACCGTCTCGAGCGTCTGGATGGCCAGCTACGCCGACGAGGACCTGCGCGACATCGCGCCGGGCCCCTTCTTCGTGCCGGGCTCCCAGGGCATGGCCGAGATCCCGGCCGGCGAGAGCCAACGCCTGGCCGACGAGATCACGCTGGCCGGTCCCACCGGTTACTTCGATTGGTCGGCCAAGCTCGACCCCGGCCAGGTCACCATCAGCTTCGAGAACCCTCTGAGCGAGAGCGGTCAGCACGTCGGGGTCGACCCGGTGGAGACCGAGGGCTGGCAGGTCGCCACCCGGGGCTCCACGGCCCTCTCCCTGGACCCCGGCGACAGGGGGACCGTGAGCCTGAACGTGACCGCCACCCCGGCTGCCACCGAACCGCTGCCCCTCCACCTGGAGAGCGACCTCGGCGGGTTCGAGATCCTCTACCTGGGGGTCAACGGCACCGTGCTCCAGACCGGTCTCGAGCCAGCCTCGGTGGACGTCAGCCCCGACCCGGAACCCAACCAGAGCCCCTCGACGGGCCTGATCGGGATCCTGGCCGCCCTGGGTGCTGCCCTCGTCGCCGTCCGGCGTCGACGTTGACGCCGGTACGGCAGGACCTTCATACCGGTAGGCCGAGACGTTCGACGCTTGTCGAAGGTCGGTTCGCAACCTTCTTGAGCGACCACGGACGCTAACCCGCCCGTGAGCGGGGGCGACGACGACCGGCTGGACCGCCTCGAGGAGCGCATGGCTCGCCTGGAGGACCGCCTGGCCCGGATCGAGGCCGCGTTGCCGGGTCCCCCAGCTGACGAGGCCACCGAGCCCGAACCCGAGGACGCCCAGGTCGAACCCCTGGACCCGCCCAGCCCGACCCCGGACGCGGAGGCCACCGAGACCCCAGCCACCTTCCAGGCTGCCGAGGGGCAAGGCCCCGGCGATACCGCCCCGACCCAGGTCCGTCCCCGGAGCCTCGAGGAGCGCATCGGGGGCGATTGGCTGGCCAAGGCCGGCATGGTCGTGCTCGTCCTGGGCGTGGCCTTCTTCCTGAAGTACGCCTTCGACAACGACTGGATCGGTCTGACCGGCCGGATCGTGCTGGGCGTCGTCGGGGGCCTGGCCCTGGTGGTCGTCGGCGATCTGCTCCACCGACGCGAGGGCTACGGCGTCTACCCGCAGGTCCTGGCCGGTGGCGGTAGCGCCATCGTGTACTTCTCGTTCTACGCTGCCTACGCCTTCCCGGAGTACCGGGCGGCCACCGGCATCAGCCAGGGCCTCGACAGCGTGCTCCTGGGAGCCACGGCCCTGGCCCTGGCCGGGTATGCCACCTGGCGGTCGATGCCGACCCTGGCTGGCCTGGCCGTCGTCCTTGGCGCGATCACGGCCCTGGTGGCCGAGACCTTCGACGCCTTCAGCGTGTTCTACCTCGTGCTGCTGGCCGCTGTGATCTCCGCGGCCGCGGCCTACCGTGGCTGGGCGCACGTGACCCTGGCGGTCCTCGTGGCCAGCCACGTGACCCTGGGCATCGACCTGGCCCTGGACGTCGACCCGACCCTGATCATGTGGGGGTCGGTGCTGCTCCTGGTGCTCTTCGTGGCCGCAGGGCTTCGCACCTCCCGACAGGAAGCCCAACGTCTCGGACCGGCCCTGGCCGGCGGCGTGGCCCTCCTGGGCATCTGGGGGACCTTGAGCGGCGCTTTCGAGACCTTCACCGTGGTCTACCCGGTCCTGCTTGCCGCCGGCCTGGTCGCCCTGGCTGCCTACCACGAGCTCCCCGGGAGCCTGATCGCCGGGACCGTGGCGGCCTACGCCATGCTGGCCGTGGGCCTGACCCCACCGGCCGAGGTCCTCACCGACGCCGTCCTCTGGAGCAGCGTGATCGTCCTGGGCCTCTCGGTGGCCAGCGCCTGGCTCGTGCACGAGGAGCGTGGCTCGGTCGGAGGGCTCACCGCGACCTCGGCCACCGCAGCCCTGGCCTTCCTGGCCACCTGGGGCCTGATCCTCCTGGGGTTGACCCTGGAGGATGCTACCGCCTGGCGCGGCCCCGCCACGTTGGCCCTGGCCGTGGCCAGCATCGGCCTGGCCCTGGTCCCACAGGCCCCCCTGCAGAGCCGGGCGGGCTGGTCGGTGGCCGGTGCGATCACCTTGCTGGCCTGGCCGCCGATCCAGTTCGACGGGACGGCCACCGCCGTGGCCTGGGCGGGCCTGCTCCTGGTAGCGGCCGGAGCCCGCTACCGGTGGGCGCTGACCCCGCTGCGAGCCGGGGTCTTCGCCGCGGCCGGCCTCTTGGTGGCCCACCTCTTGGTCGACGAGGCCGTCCGGCTCGAGCAGGGCGAGATGGCCCAGGTGCTCGGCTTGCTCGTCTTCCTGGCAGCCACCGCCGCCATGACCGTGGCGTGGTGGACCGAGGGCAGGAGCCACGGCCAGCATCGGCTCCAGACCCGGCTGCTGCTGTCAGCAGCGGTGCTCCTGCCGGTGGTCTACGTCGGAACCGCGTTGGATGGGTTCACCGTGCCGATCTGGTGGGCCATCGGTGGCCTGGCCCTCGTGGCCACCGGGTTCGCCGCTGATCTCAGCGACGTCCGGACGGCCTCCCTGGCCGTCTTCACGCTGGTGCTGGCACGCGTGTTCATCGTGGACATGGCCGAACTGGACGTCGTGGTCCGGATCATCACGTTCCTGGTCGTCGGGGCCGTGCTCCTGGGCGCCTCGTTCCTCTACGCCCGGGCCCAGCGCCGGGAGACGCCCCCGGAGGCCCGATGATGCTCACACCCCCCAGGGGGACATCCTAAACCCTTAGTTAGGGGATGTCGGGTGGACGTTCGTGGACTGGGCGGCCTATCGCGACGAGTTCCCGATCCTCCAGCAGAGGATCTACCTGAACTCCTGCAGCCTGGGTGCCCTGTCTCGGCGGGTCCGCGCCGCCGTCGATCGGCACCTGGACCTCTGGGACCAGCAAGGCGCCAAGGCCTGGTACGGGCCCTGGATGGAGGAGCTGGCCGAGACCCGCCAGCGCGTGGCCGACCTGATCGGCGCGCGAGAGGACGAGGTGGCGATCATGCCCAACATCTCCACGGCCCTCTCGGTCGTGGCCTCGGGCCTGGACCTCGAGGCCCGCAGCAAGATCGTCAGCTCCGAGATGGACTTCCCGACGGACACCTACCAGTTCCACGCCCGCCCCGGGGTCGACGTGGACATCGTGAAGAGCCCGGACGGGGTCACGGTCCCTCCCGAGGCGATCGAGGCCCGGTTGGACGAGGACACGGCCGCCCTGGTCACCTCGCACGTGCTGTTCACCAGCGGCTACATCCAGGAGGTCGACCGGTTGTGCCGGGCCGCCGGGGACGCCGGGGCCCTGTCGGTCATCGATGCCTACCAGGCCACCGGACAGCTCCCCACGGATGTGGACCGCATGGGGTGCGACGTGTTGATCACCGGTGGCCTCAAGTGGCTTCTGGGTGGCACGGGGATCGCCTACCTGTACGTCAGCCGGGAGGCCCA
>CAZBKU010000021.1:0-20812 GCA_964492585.1 uncultured Thermoplasmatales archaeon
ATCGTGGCCACGCGCTTGGCGATGCCGGTCATCCCCGAGATGACGATGCGGTCGGCCGCCTTGGTGGACTTGTGCAACAGGGCCTGGCCTCCGAAGGTCTCCTGGACCTTCATAAGGAGGCCGTGGCTCTCGACGAGGACGACGACGTGGTCACCGCGGTGAACGACGTCGTTGCCGCCGGGGATGATGACCTCGGCCCCGCGGAAGATGGCGACCAGGTTCATCCCCTTCGGAAGGCCGAGGTCCTTGACAGCTCTGCCGGCAGCCGGAGAACCGGATTCGACCCCTGCCTCGACCAGGCGGAGATCGCCGACCTCGAAGGCGTCCATCTCCAGGATGCCGGGGAACTCGATGAGACGCGCGATCTTGGTGGCGGCGACCAGGTCAGGGGAGACGGCCACGTCCACGCCGATCGGCCGGAACTCGCGGGACTCGGCTTCGGACATGAGCTCCAGGGAGTTCACCCGGGCGATGACGCGCTCGGCGCCTTGGCTCTTGGCGATGGCGGCGGCGGCCAGGTTGATCTCGTCGTGGCTCGTCACGGCGTAGAAGACGTCTGCCTTGCTGATCCCGGCGTCCTCAAGGATGTCCGAGGAGGCGGCGTTGCCCTGGATCACCATGCAGTCCAGGCTCTTGGCAGCGGTACAGGCCTCAGGATCGACGTCGACGATGATGATGTCGTGGCCCTCCTTGCCGAGGAACTCGGCGATCTTCTGACCGACGGCACCCGCTCCACCGATGACGATATGCACGAACAGGCCAAGGGAAGCCGCTCTGTTTGAAGGCGCCGGTTCCTCGCCACGCTCAACGGGACCAACAGGCGTCCCGGTGGATGGCTCGTAAGGCTTACGTCTTGGAGGTGGTTGGCAGGGTCCCGGACGTGGTGGGGTTCGACCCGCCACGGACGTGCCAGCATGCGGAGGTAGCATAGTCTGGCCAACTGCGGCGGGCTCAAGATCCGCTCCCGTAGGGGTTCGCAGGTTCGAATCCTGCCCTCCGCATCCTCGTCCGAGAGCACAGCCAAGACCAGCGGCAGGATCCGAACGGGGTTCGATCGCCAGGTCAGGGTCCCCCGCGCCGCTGACCTGGCGAGAAGCCGAACCAGTCCACAGGGCCAAGGTTCGGCTGGGATCCTGCCCTCCGTACGTCCCTTCGCGGTCTCAACTGTAACGCACTCCCCAGGGTCGACGTTCGGAGCGCGGGATCCTAGGCGCCCTGTGGGCTCGTGCTCGCTCGCTCTCCTAGCCGAGGTCTCACAGCGGCCGAGCGAGGCCGGAGCTCTAAGGCAAGGTCCCTCGGGGCTCAAGACCCCGTTCCCCCATGCTCACGGTAGCCTCACGCCTGGGTCGCTCACGCTGGGCAGGGAAGGTGCGAGAGCCGACCGTCCGGGGCGGCGAACCGCCCCGGTGCGGCCTGCGTCTCGGGCGGGGACGCGTCCGATGACCTTCGTTGGAGGAGACGGTCCCTTCCGCTCGACCAGCGGGTTGTGACGAACCGACGGGGCGATCCCGAAGTGGCCCGCTGGCCCCCGCCAAGCGAGCGATACCCTCAGACCTTGTGAAAGGTACGCAACTTCTTGGTTGCGTCCGTGTGAGGATGTCTCAGGCCTGTTAGAGGCTGTTTGGCCGGCTCAGTCGCCTCGGGGGCCGAGGAGGACCAGCGCGGTGCCAGCTGCGGCCACCAGGACCACCACGACCACCACGACCAGGAGGGCAGGCCAGGGGAGGCCCGGGTCGTCGACGACCGGCGACGGAGCGGATCCATCTGCGTCGGGCTCGTCGTCCGTGGTCGTCTGTCCCAGGTCCTCGCCGGTCGGTACCGTCAACGCCCATGTCGAGGTGGCCTGGTTGCCGCCGGCATCGGTGGCGACGAGGTCGATGGTGTGCTCCCCGGCCGGGAGCGTGGCCGGGTCCAAGGGGATCTCGAAAGGCCGGTCATCGTCGAGGCCCAACGGGTCGCCGTCGAGGAGGACCTCGACCCTGTCGACGGCCAGGTCGTCGCTGGCCACGATGTCCAGGACCACCGGCTCGGTCAACTGAGCCGGCGGCAAGCTGGCCAGCCCGACCTCCGGCGGCTGGGTGTCGAGCAGGATCCCGTACAGCCGCAGCGAACGGTCGGTACGTAGGGTGGCCGTCGCTGTGGCCGCGTCGATGGTCCGTTCGTGCTCGATAGGGGTCCAGGTGTTCTCGTCCGGGGTCGCGACGACGAGCTGGTCCAGGCGCCCGTCTTCGCGGTGGACGGTGGCCTGGTCGACGGTCACCTGGAGGTCGGTGGCCCCGGGATCAACGGGCTTGCCCTCCGCGGTCGTCACGCTGACGGTGAGGTACCGGGCGTAGGCGCTCGGGGAGGCCGGTCGATCGCTGGGCGGGGTCTGGGTCAACGTCGCCTCGAACCGGTAGGTGCCTGCATCCGGTAGGTCCAGGCGAAGGGAGAGCTCCCCCTCCGTGGTCGTCACCGTGCGGGTCGACGGGCCTTGGGTGGTCAGCTCGGCAGTGTAGACCATCGACCCGTCGGGCCGGGTCCGGGCATCGGCCACGACCGCCTCGACGGTGGGAGCTGCCGGTGGCTCGTCGTCCCCCCTCTCATCCACGCTGATCGCGAAGGGGGACAGGGACGTGCTCGTCGCCGAGAAGCGATGGAGCTCACCGTCCTGGCCCTGGTAGGTCGTGGCCAGCCGGCGCCAGATATCCCCATCGAAGTGGAGGAGCACGACCTGGCGTGGACCGGCGTCCAGGTCCCTTAGCTCCTGGCCGGACAGGGTGAAGGTGACCTGGGCCGCCTGGACGGTGGCCGGCTGACCGTCGGTCCCGGTGGCGGCCAGATCGAGGTAGCGATGCACGCGGTAGACCTGGTGGGGCGCGCGCTCGGGGACGGTGTCCGGGGTCATCTCGACGGTCAAGCGTTCCCGGATCTGGGTCTCGAGTTGGAGACCCAACCGGCCGTCGCTGGTCGTCACGGTGGGCGTCTTGCCGTCCTCGGCGGTGACCCGGGCCCGGTGCAGGGTGCGGCCCCGGTCGTCCTGGCTCTCTTCGGCGGTGACCTGGGTCTCGGAGGCCGGCGGATCCCCCGCGTCCCCCGCGTCTTGGGTGACCTCGTCACCGCTTGGAACCTGGAAGGCCACCGTCGTGCGTACCGGGGCGACGTCGATCTGGAGCTCGGTCTCGGCGGTGTGACCTGCCAGGTCCGTGGCGGTCACCGCAAGCGTGTGGAGGCCACCATGGTCGAACCGGTAGGTGAGGGTGTCGTGGCCGTCGGTCACGGCACCGAGGCTGTGCGACACGGGCGCCTGGTCGCCGATGGTCCAGGTCACGCTCTGGACCCCGGAGAGGTCGGTCAGGTTGACCTGGAGGTCGAGAGCGCGCTGGGCTCGGGGATCCTCGGGGACCACGAGCTCTAAGGCCGGGGCGTCGACATCGATCCCGAAGGCCCGCTCCTGGCGAGCCTCCAGGTTCCCGGCGGCGTCGGTGCTGTGGAAGGTGATCGTATGCCGACCCGGGGTGTCGATGGTGAACCCCTGGTCCACGGGCCCGATCTGGCCCGTGTCGGTGCCCGCCAGGGTCTCATCACACCCGGCTTGGGGGTCGGTGCAGGTGAACGCCACGGCCACGGGCTCGGCGTACCAGCCCTGCTCACCGACCTGGCCATCCAGGGTGGCCTCGGTGGTCGGCGGCGTGGTGTCCCAGCGCAGGGTGACCGGTTGGCTGGTGGTCACGTGCCCGGCGGTGTCCTGGGCGTGGAGGACGACCTCGTGCTCGCCGTCGCCCGGCAGCGTCGGGGTGAAGGTCCCGGCGGTCACGGGGATCGGTCCCTGCAAGCCGCCGTCGACGCCGACCAGCTCGGCATGGATGGCGGTCAGGCCGGAGAGCGCGTCCTCCGCCGCGAAGCTCACCTCTGGTGGGGTGTTGGTCCAACCGGGCTCGGTGGCCTCAGCGGTCAGGCTTGGAGGCGTGAGGTCGATGGAGAGGGGACGCTCGGTGCTCGGACCGGTCACGCCGGCCTGTGTGGTCCCACGGGCTTCCAGCACCACCTCTTGGCCCTCCACGGCGACCTCGGTGGTCGACACCGGCGTGGCCTGGGTCCAGGCCGAGGGACCAGACCCGTCGTCGACCCGGTGCTCGATCATCTCGATACCGCTGGGACTGGCCCCCGCCGGGGCCAGGGTCACGGGGACGGGCGGGTCGTACCAGCCTGCCTGGTTGGCGTCGATCTGCGGGACCAGGTCGACCTGGGGCTGGGTCGGGTCGAACAGCACCTGGGCCGCAGCGATCGGCCCGGCCGCGTTGCCGGCCACGTCGGTGCCCTTGAGGCAGACGTGGTTGGCGGCACCCGGGGTCAGCCGGTCTGTCAGGTCGGCGCCCTGTCCGATGGGCAGGTCGGTCCATCCCGTGGCATCCTGGCAGGAAGACGTGGTCCCCACGGCGACAGCCTGGCTGTCCAGCCCGGAGCCGGGGTCCGGGTCGACGAGCCCGACGTCGAGGTCGGTGGGCGCCTGGGCCAGCCACCCGGTGGTGAACGGGGCCTGGGCCAGGGTGGGCGGCACGGTGTCGACCTTCACGGTGCGCGTGACCGGGTCCTCGGTGTGGCCCACGCCATCCTCGCTGTGGAAGGCCAAGGTGTGGGGACCTTCCTCATCGATGGTGACGGGCGCCTGGTAGGTCTCGAGGGGGCCATCGTCGATCTGGTAGGTGGTCGTCGAGCAGCCGATCCCGGGATCCTGGCAGGTCAGGGTCACCGTCGGCGGGCTTGTGGTCCAGGCATCGAAGCTCCCGGTGGCCAGGCTGGCCGTGGTCGTCGGGGCCCGCTCGTCGATCCGGACGGTGTGGGTCTTGGCCGCCTCCTGGTTGCCGGCGATATCGGCGCTGGCCACGGTCAGGGCGTGCCCGCCGTGGCCGGCGATCTCCACCGTGCCAGCCTCGGTGCCGACCGGGGTCAGCTGGCCGCCGTCGACACCGGCTTCCAGGTCCCGGCAGGCCGAGACGGCATCCTGGCAGATCAGATCGACCGTGACAGGGCCATCCGACCAGCCGGACAGGTCGGTCTCGACGGTGGTCTCCGGCTGCGAGCGGTCGATCTTGAGGGCGATGGGGTCCGAGGTGGTCGCGAGCTGGGCGCCATCCTGGGCCCGTACGGTGAGGTCCAGGTCCCCCTCGATGCCCGGCGGCAGCTCGACGGTGGCCTGGCCTGGGGACCCCGGGGTCGTGGTGGCCAAGGGGATCGGCCCGTCGTGACCTGGGACCTGCAGGGCCGCCTGGACGGGGCAGCCAGCCGGCCAGATGCTGGGTGGCGGGCAGGCCTCGTCGGCCGTCCACGCCACGGTGACCTGGTCCTGGTTGGTCCAGGCGGTCGGATCCGTGGCAGGAAGCTCGGCCTGGGTCACCACCGGAGCGTGGTTGTCGATCAGGGTGTCCAGCCAGAGCGTGGTGGCCTGGGCCGGTTGGCCCAGCGGGCCGGCGGTCAGCCGCCACCCGTGGACGCCCTCCTGGACGTCGCGGGCTTGATCGATCTCTACATCGAGGGCCAGGTCGGTGGTCGCCTGGGCGGTCGGCGACCGGACGAAGAGCAGGGTCTGGCCCAGGTTGGTCGAGGCCCCGGGGATCTGGAGGTAGCCCTCGGGGGCCCCATCGTGGGTCGCGTTGAGCACGAGACCGGGCGGCGCGCGCAGCTCGATCAGCTCCAGCTGGGATGGATCTGTCGCGTTGATCGGGACGGTGAGCTGCAGGCTGCGCTCCTCCAAGCCGAGGGTGCTCATGTGCGCCGGGTCGATGGAGGCCTCCAGGCCGGCGGTCTGGCCGCCAGCTGCTGGGAGGACGGGGAGGAGAAGGACGGCGGCCAGGATCATGGCTGGGGCAGGGCGTCCCATCTCAGCCACCCCGGCGCCGGACGACGACGATCGTCGCCACGCCCGTCAAGGTGAGGATCAGGGTGGTGAGCTCGGGCGTTGGCACGCTCGTCTGGCTGGCTGGCGTGGTCAGGGTCGAGGCCGGGCCGACCTCCAAGACCATGGCGCCGGGCTCCTCGTCGCTGCTCTGGCCTCGCAGGTCGGCCAGGTTGCACAGCTCGAGGCCCAGGAGCCCGCCCTCAGGCAGGTCCCAGGTGGCCTGCTCCCCAGCCTGGTCGTTGAGGAGACCCAGCATGCGGTCCTGGCTGGCCTCCTCGAACCGGACGTCGGCCTCGACGGCTGGGGTGAACCCGGTCCCCGGATCGACCGCGCCGATGACCGCCGGATAGCTCACCGGCGTGGGGAGCACGGAACCGGGCCTGGCCGGCAGATGGCCCAGCCACCCGTCCTGTAGCAACGGGAGGGTCTGCTGGGCAGGGAACGCGGTGGACCAGAGGGTGCAGGTCCCGACCGGGATCTCCACCCTGCCGTTCTCCGGCGGGGTGTGCCAGAGCAGCAGCGCGTCCCCTACGGTCGGGTGGGGGTCCTTGGTCAGGTACCACTCCTGGGATGTCGCATGGCCGGTCCCCGCGATCAGCAGGGCCATGGCTAGGGCTCCCAGGAGGACCAAGCTACGCTGCATGCCTCCAAGCCTCCAAGCAACCCCAAGGAGAAACCGGTAGGTTAGAAGCTTTGTGGTGTCCCGGCCGCCAGTTGTCACCCCTGGACCGGAGTCACAGCACGGTTCCACCGGAAACCAAGGTCTCGACCAGAGATCTCCCGGTCGGTCCCGAGGTCCACCGGGAGGAGGCCGGATCTGGGAACAACCAGTTGGTTGCCAAGGATTAAGGGGGCCTTCCGATGTTTCCGGTGCGGGGGCAGAACCGCTTGGGAGGAGGATTCCTTCAAAGTCGGAACGAGGTGCCCGAGCTTGCGCTCTGGGTACCCGGGCTGAAGGTATAGGGGGTTGATCCACCCGAGCACGGGTCCCAGCGACGGGGCCCCCTCCATCGGCGAGGGCCCTCGCGGCCCTAGCCGATCTCGTTCTCACATCCCGATGCTCCCCTGGCTGGATCGCCAGATCCTTGGATCGGTCGCTGGAGGCCAGGGCTGCTGGCTGGGCTGTCGATCGGTGGTCGAGGGTCGGGCAGAGCCCAGGGCTCCCGTCGTATGGGACCGCAGGCTCGGTCACACAGCGATACGCCCGAGCGGCGCCCGGTCAGCGGTCGCCGTCCAGACCCTCGAGCATCGCCCGGAGGTCCTCCTCCCGCTCCTCCCGGGAGGCCTGGCCGCCACCGGCCTCGACGAGATCCTCCCCTTCGGGGGCTCCGTCCCCGTTCTGGTCGGCCTCGGCGGTGACCGGTGCAGGCGGCTCTCCCTCCCGGTCCTCTGCATCGTCCTCGGCGGCCGGGTCCTCCTCATCGAGCTCGGGGCTCTCGCCCTCGTCCTCGTGGTCGAGGTCCTCTTCTCCCTCGAGCTCCTCGTGGCCGTCCTCCGCGGTGACAGGATCCTCGGTGACCGGGTCCTCCCCGTCCTCGGGGTCCTCTTCGTCGGTGCCCTCCTCGTCAGGGGTCTCGGTCGAGGGGTCCTGGTCGCCCTCTTGGTCGACCGCTTCCTCGTCGGTGCCCTCGGTGGCGGGCTCCTCCTCAGGCGCCTCGACCTCCTCGGCAGCAGGCCCAGGCTCGATCGGCTCCTCGGCGGGGTCACCACCGTCCACCGGTGCCGGGGTGGCCCAGGGCAGCCGGGTGCCAAGCTCACGGAGCTTGGAGGTCACAGCCGCACGTCGGCTGGGGTCGCTGACCACGACCATGGCACCGGCCCCGAGCCCGCCGAGCACGATCAGGGCCCAGAGAAGGCCTGAGGCGAGGCCGGCACCGGCGCTGGCCTGGATGCTGACCACCTCAGAGGTTTCGTCGTACCTCTCGGTCAGGTCGTAGGCCACGGCGGTGATCGTGTGGTCGCCGGCCTCGAGCCCGTCCAGGTTGACCTCGGTGGTGTACGGTTCCTCCTCCAGCACCGTGACGACCTCGTCGTCGACCAGGATGTCGACCTGGAGGACGCCCAGGTTGTCGCTGGGCTCGGCGGTCACCGCGAGCGTCTGAGGGTCTGACCGGACGGTCTCCATGGTGATCGTCGGCGAGATCAGGTCGAACCCGACCATGAACACCGAGCAGCAGGGTGCCTGGACCGTGCCGGCGTAGGTGTCGGCCGAGCCTGGTGTCTCTGAGAGGTTCACAGCCGAGAGACCCTCCCACGACCCGTCGATCAGCTTGGCCAACACGCTCTGGTTGGCCTCCCCGATCACGGCCTGGGCCGGCAGCTCGACGTTGAACACCGCCGTGTGGTCGCTGGTCTCACCGTCCACGGTCACGTCGACGTACATGGACGGGACGACACCGGGAGGCAGGTTGGTCACGTCCGGGGGTGGCTGGGTCCAGTCCCAGACGGCCACGGTCACGTCGGCAGCCTCGAGGTCGCTGGAGGGGTAGAGATCCAGCGACGGCAACAGATCGTTGTCCAGGAGGATCGTCACGCCCTGGGAGGCTTGGCTGGTGACCGTGGCCTCGTAGGTCGCCCGGGAGCCGGGTAGACCCTCGACCTCGGTGGCCTCGACCTCGTCCTCGGGGCTCGGCAGGGGCGCCTCCTCTTCCTGGGATCGGGTGGGACGTCGAGGTGTCTTCTCCTCGGAGGTGTTGTCCTCCTGGTCCGGGGTGGGGTTCTCGCACTGGCTGACGGTGACGGTGGTGTCCCCTTCCACCGGGGCGCGATCGACCATGGAGGGGTCGAACCGGTACTCGCCCCGGAAGATGAACGTGGCCCCCTCTGTGGCGTCCCCAGGGATCTGGACGGTGAAGCTCCGGTTGCCGGAGCCGCCGTCGGTGGCCACCCACTTCACGTGGCCATCCACCGAGTCGCCGTGATCCCGCTCGTCGACGCTCACCGGTTCCAGCGGGGTGCGCTCGTCGACGATCCAGGCCTCGTTGTCCTCCGGCGCCTCGATCGTCAGGTTGACCTGCATCTCCTGGCCGCAGGTCACCGTGTCCGGCAGGGATCGGACGACCGAGCCCGTGGACGCGGGGTCGCACGCGATGTCGACCTTCTGGGTTCCCTGGATGACCGCGTCGCCCTCGTCGGACGACATGGTGTTGTCCCGGTAGGTGCCGAAGAACTCGGCAGGGCCCCTTGTCCCACTAGGTACGGATATGGTGTAGTACACCTCCCCGGGGCTACCGCCGAAGGCGAACCACTTGATGGTCCCGTCCTTCTCCTTGCCACCGTTGCCGACGTCCTCGATCTCCCAGCCGTCCGGCGGCGTCTCCTCGACGGCGATCATCTCTGCGTCGTTCCACTCGTACGACAGGGTGACGTTGAGGGTCTCCCCGCAACGCTCGATCCCGTCGAAGGACCGCTGGACCTCAGCGGTGGGTGCCGCCGAGGCCGTGGGGACGGCCTGGATGAGCAGGCCGCCGACCAACATCGTGGCGATCGCGACGCTAAGATAAAATCCTCCAGCTCTGATATTGCTGCCTCCCGGGAGACTCACTCGTCACTACCCCCTACAGGTATATTTTCCATATCCTCACGACCGTAAAAAACCATCCCCGGGCATCCAGGTGCCTGGACGGGGCTAAATCGCGGGTCAGGGACCGGTCGGGCACGCAACCGTCCGGTCGATACGCGTTCCGATGGACGCTCATCCGAGGTAGCGTGCATAGTACCACCATCCTGCCCCGCCGGCGACACCCAGGGTCCCCAGGATGCCAGCCGTCCACGCCAGCCACGAGGTCCCGTCGTCGTCGACGGTCACGCCACCGGCTGGGTCGAGGACCTCGTCTGTGCCCTGGTTGCCCACCAGGTCGTACCCGTCGGCCCGGAGGTGGCCTCCGCTGGCCGCCAACTGCTCGAGGTCGATGGTGAAGACCGAGACGGTGGTCGTCTGCGTGCCCACCACCTCGTCCCCGATGGACAGCTCGACCCGGTCCAAGGCCAGATCGTCGCGGGCCTCGACCAGAACCTCCACGGTCCCCTCGGTCGGGACCGACGTCCCGTTGTCCGGGGAGAGAGCCTCAGGCAAGGCCAGGTTGACCTCCGGCGGCGTCGTGTCGAACAACAGGCTGAACGTGCCGCACCCGTCGGCCTGGGCGGTCCCGTGGTAGGCGCCATCGTCGCCCAGGGTCAGGTTCACGGCGTGGAGGCCGGTCCACCCGTCCTCTGTACCCTGGGCCCACACGGCCTTGTCCGGGTCGGGGACCTGCTCGGCGGGCACGGTCAAGGGGAACGTGAACCGGTGATCGGTGCCGTCGACGGCCGGCGGGAACGTGCAGCTGACGAAGATCGCAGGCTCGCTACCGTTCGGCGGCTCCGAGGGCTCGGGCGGCAGGGCGTCCCCGGGCCAGACGGTGACCTCGAAGCTGCCACCGTGGGTCCGTCCACCCAGCTCGACACTCAGCTCCGGCAGGCCCGGGTCGCCGATGGGGATGTCGAAGCTCTGGCCGCCAGGACCGGCGATGCCGCCGCCGACGGCGGTGCGGGCGTCCTCGGGCGCGGGCCGGTCGTCGACGAAGAACCCGGGCTCGGTCCAGTGGTTGGCAAGGGCATACACGCCGCACCCGGACAGGTGCACCTGGCCGTGGTAGCGGCCATCCTCGCCGAGGATCAATGTGGGCCGGTCCACGATGGTCCAGGACCCGGCGCGGTCCTTCATCCACACGACCCGGTCGGGATCGACCACGTGGGACGGCAGGGAGAGGTTGAGGGTGACTCTGTGCGGCTGGCCGTCGGTCTCGGGCAGCTGGCACGCCACGTACCGCAGGACCTGGAAGGCCGGTCCCGGCGGGGTCACACCCTCGGGAGGCGTATCCCCGGGGTAGGTGAAGATCGACATGTCGGCCAGGGTCTGGTCCTCGCCCAGGGTCACGAACCCGCTGGGGAACCAGGGATCGAAGGGGATCTCGAAGGGCAGCCGGTCGCCGGCCGACCCGGCGATGGTGCCCTCGAGCCCGCCGATGGCTTGCTCAAGGTCCCCTGGGCTGAGCACCTCGTCGAGATCGATGCTCTGCGACGGCCCGCCGTTGATCGGGGGTCCGCCGTTGCCAGAGGTCCCGCTACCACCGCCTCCGCCGCCTCCGCCGCCACCGCCACCGCCGCCCGTGCCGCCATCACCGTCGTCATCGTCGCCGGGGACCTCCCGGGTCTCGACGCTCACGGGCTCGCCGAGCACACCGGTGGCGCCCTGGTCGTCGGTGACGGTCAGGGTGACCAGGAAGGTCCCGGCCTCGGGGAAGGTGGCCGTCGACGTGGCTCCCTGGCCGGTGCCGGCCGGACCGAAGGTCCACGCATAGGCCTCGACGGTGCCGTCGGGATCCGTGGACCCGGTCCCATCGAAGCGGCAGGTCAGCTCCTGGCAAGTACGATCGAAGGCGGCTATCGGTGGCTGGTTGCCGGCCCCGGTCCCCGGTCCGGAGAGGGTCAGGGGGACCGACAGGTGGTCGCTGGCCCCGTCATCGTCGGTGACGATGAGCACGACCGGGTACGTGCCGGCCTCTGGGAAGGTCACCTCGGCGCTGGGCCCGGTGGCCTCGTCGACGGTGCCGAAGGTCCACGCGTAAGCCTCGATGGTCCCGTCGGGATCGGTGGAGGCCCCGGCATCGAAGCTGCAGGCAAGGGCCTGGCACTCGACGCTGAACAGGGCCGTGGGCGCCTGGTTGGTGGCGCCGGCCACCACCCGGACCACGTGGCTGGCCGAGCTCGTGGTGGCCGGATCGGCGTCGTCGGTGACGGTCAGCTCGGCGATGTAGACCCCGGGGGCATCGTAGGTGTGCTCGAGGCTCTCCCCGGTGCCGGTCTGGCCGTCCCCGAAGCGCCAGGCGTGCTCGGTGATGCTGCCGTCGGCATCGAAGCTGGGCGACCCGTCGAACGCGCAGGTCTGATCCTGGCAGGCCACGGTGAACAGGGCCACCGGGGCCAGGTTGCCCTCCCCTGCCTCGGTCACGGTGATCGACCGGGTGAGCTGGTCGGTGGCACCGGCGTCGTCGGTGACCGACAGGGAGACCGGGTAGGTGCCCGGGGCATCGAAGGCGTGGTCCACGGTCGGGCCGGTGGCCGTGGTCCCGTCGCCCAGGTCCCAGGCCAGCTCGATCAGGCGTCCATCGGGGTCCAGGGCAGCGGTGGCATCGAAGCTGCAGTCAAGCCCCCGGCACGTGTGGGTGAACAGGGCCCTGGGCGCCTGGTTGCCCGGGACCGTGTCGACCTCGACGACCTTGCTGACCGAGGCCTTGGCCGGTGGGTCGGCGTCGTCGGTGACCGTCAGGGCCACCAGGTAGGTGCCGGGCGCAGCGAAGACGTGGGTCACGCTTGGACCGGTGGCCGTGGTCCCGTCGCCCAACCGCCAGGCCAAGCTGGTCAGGGTCCCGTCGGGATCGGTCGACGCGGACCCGTCGAAGGTGCAGACAAGGCCGTTGCAGTCCACCGCGAACCCGGCGGTGGGGGCCAGGTTGCCGTCGCGGGCCCCGGCCAGGTCCAGGGTCTGGGTGAGGCTGTCCGAGGCGCCCAGCTCGTCGGTGACCGTCAGGGTGACCTCGTAGGTGCCATCCTCGTCGAAGGTGTGGTCCGGGGCCGAGCCGATGGACCTCTGACCGTCGCCGAAGGCCCACTCGAAGCTGGCGATCTGACCGTCGGGGTCGCTGGACGGTGCCCCGTCGAAGGTGCACGTCAGGCCCTGGCAGTCGAAGGTGAACAGGGCCGTGGGCGCCTGGTTGTCCTCGGCGTCCGGCGGCAGAGAGACCTCGACGGTGACGACCTGGCTCTTGGAACCGGTGGCCGGCGGCGGGTGGTCGTCGGTGACGGTGAGCACGGCCACGTAGGTGCCGGGCTGCTGGTAGGCGTGGGCGACCTGGCGCCCGGCGCCGGTACCGCCGTCGCCGAACTCCCAGTCCCAGGCGGTCACGTTGCCATCCGGGTCCGAGCTGGGTGTCCCGTCGAAGGTGCACGCAAGCCCGCTGCAGGTGACGTCGAACCGGGCCAGGGGGGCCTGGTTCTCGGGCACCGGTTCGACCAGGTGGAGGTCCTTCTCGAGGGTGGCGCTGGCCCCCTCGTCGTCGGTGACCGTCAGGGTCACGGTCACGTCCTGGACGTCCTCGTAGGTGTGGCTGATGGTCGGCCCGGTCGTGCTGTTGCCGTCGCCGAGGTCCCAGGCGTAGGTCTCGATGGTGCCGTCCGGATCGTGGCTGTCGGTGGCGTTGAAGGTGCAGTCCAGGCCCTGGCAGTCGAAGGTGAACAGGGCGGTAGGGTCCTGGTTGGGTGGCCCCTCGACGGTCAGCGTGACGACACGGCTCTTGGAGGCCGTGGCCGGCGGTGGCGCGTCGTCGGTGACGGTCAGGACGGCCACGTAGGTGCCGGGATCGGTGTAGGTGTGGGTCACCGACCGGCCGTGGTCGGTGGTCCCGTCGCCGAACGCCCACCCCCAGGCGGTCACGTTGCCGTCCGGGTCGAAGCTCAGCGACCCGTCGAAGGTGCACGTGAGACGCTGGCAGGAGACCAGGAAGTCGGCCACCGGGGCCTGGTTCCGGGGCGCGGCCGTCTGGACCTCCAGGGTCTGGGTGAACGCGTCGGTGGCGCCTCGATCGTCGGTGACCGTCAGGGTCACCTCGAAGGTGCCGTTGAAGGGGAAGGTGAAGCTGGGCGAGGGCCCGGACAAGCTGCCCAGATCGGCCACGTCCCAGGCGTAGGTCTCGATGGTGCCGTCAGGATCGTGGCTGTCGGCGGCATCGAAGGTGCAGGCAAGGCCGCGGCAGTCGTGGGTGAACACCGCCTCGGGCCGGTCGTTGGGCGGTGGTTGGACGTCGACCTTGATCACCTTGCTGTGGGTGCCCTGGCCGCCGGGCGGGGCGTCGTCGGTGACCGTGAGCACCGCCAGGTAGGTCCCCGGCTCGGCGTAGGTGTGCTCCACGGTCGGTCCCGTGGCCGTGGTGTCGTCGCCGAAGGCCCAGTCGTACCGGGTGATGGTGCCGTCGGGATCGAAGGAGAGGGTCCCATCGAAGTCGCACGCCAGGGCCATGCACGTGAACGAGAAGTCCGCGTGGGGTGCCTGGTTGTCCGGTGCCGGTTCGGTCAGCGTGAGCTGGTGGGCGAACCGGTCGGTGTTCCCGGCAGCGTCGGTGACGGTCAGGGCGACCTCGTAGGTACCGCCGGCCTCGTAGAGGTGGTTGGGGGCGATGCCGGTGGCGTTGGTCCCGTCGCCGAAGCTCCAGTCGTACGCGACGATCTTGTTCTCGGGGTCCGTGGCGTCGGTGGCATCGAAGGCGCACAGCAGGCCCGAGCAGTCGAAGGTGAACAAGGCCTCGGGTGGCTGGTCGGGCCCCGGTCCCGGCGGCGCCTGGCCCGGGCAGTCGACCCGGACCGTGGTCTCACCGTCGCTGATGGCCGAGGCGGACATGGACGGCTGGAACCGGAAGGTCCCGCCGAAGGCCAGGATCCGGCCATCGGGCATGTCGCCGGGGACCGTCACCCTGTAGGTCCGCTGGGCTGGTTCTCCGTCGGTGTTCTGCCAGGTCACGGTCCCATCGGTGACCTGGCCCCGGTCGGCCGGATCGACCTCGGAGAGGCCCACGTCCTGGGGCGGGAACTCGGTCACCGACCAGCCCGTCGCGTCGGGCGGCGGGTCGATGGTCACCGTGGCCACCAGGCTCTGCCCGCACCGGACCGTGTCCGGCAGGGAGCGGACCACGCGGCCGTCCCCGTCGGGCCCGCCGCCGCACAGGACGGTCATGGTGGTCGGACCGCCGGTGGGATCGAAGGCCTGCATGTCCGGGTGGAACCGGAACAGGCCGTCGAGCTCCAGGGAGGTCCCATCCGGGGTGTCGGCCGGGACCTTGAACGAGTAGGCAAGCCGGGTCGGGTCGCCCGAGCCGTCGGTCCACGTCAGCGTCCCGTCGGTGACCTGGACCTCGTGGCCCTGGCCCACGCTCTCCAAGGTCACATGGTCCGGCAGGCTCTCCTGGATCTCCCAGGCCTCTGTGGCGCCTGGCGGATCGACGAACAGTTGGACCGTGGTCGTGGCCCCGCACACGGTCACGTGAGGGGCCAGGCGGTGGACCTGGCCGGTGGGCGGTGCCGGTGTGGGACAGGTGACCGTGACCGTGCTGGGGCCAGAGATGGGGGCTCGCACGCTCATGCCCGGGTGGAACCGGTGCTCACCCTCGAAGGTGAGCTCGGTCCCGTCAGGGATCGAGCTGGGCACCAGGACCTCGTAGCTGTGGTGCGCCGGCGCGCCGGTCCCGTTGTCCCACCGGACCATCCCGCTGGAGAACCCACCGCCGTTGGCCGGGTCCACATCGTCGACCCCCACCTGGGCCGGCGGGGTCTCCTCGAGGATCCAGGCCTCGGCGGTCTCCGGCGGGTCCACGGTCAGGCTCACGCTGAACGGCTGGCCGCACCGCACGGTATCGGGCATGGAGCGGACGGCCGACCCGGTCCCGCAGAGCACCGTGGTCCGATCATCGCCGGCCACGGTCCCCCGTTCGGCCATCTGAGGGTAGAACTTGAACTCGCCGTCGATCGTCAGCGTGGTCCCGTTGGGCACGTCCTTGGGGATCACCAGCTCGTAGGTCACCACGGCCGCGCCGCCGTGCAGGGACAGGAACCAGACCTTGTCGTTGAGGGCGTCCCCGCTGGGTCCCGAGGCCTTCTGGACGCCGACACCGTTGGGGATCCTGTCCTCGACGAACCACGAGCTCGTGTTCAGGTGCGGGTCCACGCTGATCGTCACCGGGACCGTGGTCCCGCACGGCACGAACCGGGGCAGATCCCGTGTGGCCGTGGTCGACCCGCAGGTGACCTCCAGGGTGCGATCGCCGCCGACATCGGCCCGCTGGTCCATGGTCGGATGGAACCGGTACTCACCGCTGAAGGTGAGGATCGTCCCGTCGGGCATGTCCTCGGGGATCGTGATGTTGTACGTGACCGCGCCCCGGATGCCCTCGACGCTGACCCACTTGACCGTGTCACCGACAAGCTGGCCCTCGTGCTCCGGGGGCACGTCGGTGACCGGGGTCGCCTCGGGCGGGGACTCCTCCAAGAGCCAGGCCGAGGTCCCGGTGGGGGGTCGGGCCATCAGGGTGATCGGCACCGTGGCCCCGCACGGGACCTGGGCCGGCATGGAGCGGACCAGCTCCCCGTCGCCGCAGGCCACCTCGAGGACGCTGTCGCCGCCGACCAGTTGCTTGAACTCGGTGGCCGGGTCGAACTTGTAGCTGCCCCGGAAGGTCAGAAGCGTCCCGTCGGGCACGTCCGGGTCGAT
Organism: uncultured Thermoplasmatales archaeon; assembly: GCA_964492585.1. Taxonomy (GTDB): domain Archaea; phylum Thermoplasmatota; class SW-10-69-26; order SW-10-69-26; family SW-10-69-26; genus CAYXGD01. The sequence continues at coordinate 16,176 of CAZBKU010000021.1, forward strand.
GGTGACCTCGTAGCTGATCACCGAGGAACCGCCGCTGATCGACAACCACGTGGCCTTGCGCTTGCTCTCCTCGAGCTCGGCGTTGGGCTCCGGGTCCAGGCGGGTGATCGTGGTGCCCTCGGGGGCGGCCTCCTGGACGCCCCAGGCGGTCTGCGCCTCGGGGGCCTCGACGGTGATCAGGATCGTGATCGTGCTGCCGCACGTGGCCACCGGCGGCAGGGTCCGGGTGACCGAGATCTCCTCTGCGCTCCCCGAGGCTTCGGCGTCGGGTCCCTCGATGGCTTGCCCTGTCCCAGGCAGGGCCAGGACCAGGGTCGGGGCCAAGAGGCTCAAGGCAAGGAGGAAGAGGGGGGCGGCCCGGCGGCAGCCTCCCTGGTCACCGCCGAGCCCCCTCCCCCGTCCCCCCGAACCTTGCATGCTTTGGCCCTACCTGTTCAACAGTAGCTATCCTGCTTGGCGGCGTCGATGCCGCTGAAGAGCACGGCGTCGAGCTTCTTACCCGCCGACTTCCACGCGTCGATCAGGGTGAACAGCTCCTCGTCATCGAGGGTGCAGTCCATGTTCGCGTCGAAGGGGTGAAGCCCAGTGTCCTCGTCGACACTGTTGGCCTCCAGGGCTTCGTCGGTGGCGTTGTCCGGGTTCCACACGTCGTCCTCGTCGTCGCCGAAGCACTCCAGGGTGGCCGTGTCGTCCCGGCCGATGGCCAGGTCGTCCTCCCCGGGGTCCAGCCGCTCGTCGCGGTAGGTCCCGTTGAGGGGCACCTCGCCTTCGAAGCTGTCCGTGGGCGTCAACCGGTAGCTGAGGAACAGGGTCGACGGGTCGCCAAGGGCCCATCGGATCGTGTCACCCTGGATGGTGCCGCCCTTCTCGATCTGGCTGGCCTCGAACCCGTCGGGGATCTCCTCGGTGATCGACAAGCCTTGGGCGTTGTTCCAGGTCAGCGCGAGCACGACAGGGAAGGTGGCCTTGCACCCGACCGGATCGTCGGGCGCGTGACGGTCGACCACGGCCAGCGTGAGCCCACCACCACCGCCACCGCCACCGGCCTGCTGATCGCTGGTGTCGGTCTCGGTGTCGGTGTCCGTCGAGGTGTCGGTCTGATCGGTGGTGGTCTCGTCGGAGGTGTCATCGTCGGTCGAGGAGCACGTGACGGAGACCAGGTCTTCCCCTTCGACGGGCAGGTTGTCCTCATCGGGCGCCATGTCGTTGGTGCGGTAGGCGCCGAGGAGCTCGAACCCGTCGCCGCTGGCATCGTCGGCCGGGGTCACCTGGTAGGTGAGCTCTTCGATGCTACGGTCGGAGGGGAACCAAGTGACCTGCTGGTCGGAGATCCTGCCTCCGTCGCTGGGGGAGGAGACCTCCCAGTCGTCGGGGACGCTGTCGTGGACGATCAGACCCTCGGCGTTCCCCCAGGTCAGGGCCAGGGTCACGGTGAAGGTCTCCCCACAGGTGACCGGCTGGCTGGGCAGACCCCGGACCACGTTGGTCCCGGCCTGGGACCCCTGGTCGTCGTCCGAGGTGCCCTGGTCCTGGCTGCCGTCATCCTGGGTCGTGTCGTCGGTCTGGTCGTCGTCCTGGTCGCTGGTGTCGTCCTGGCTTGTGTCCTCGACGGTGAGCGTGCTCTGCTCGGTCTCGATGAGGCTGCCGTCGCTGACGCTGAGCTCGACGTTGTAGGTCCCGGCCTCGTCGTAGGTGTGGGTGACCGTGCTGCCAGCACCGGTGGATCCGTCGCCCAAGCTCCAGCCGTGGGTCAGCTCGTCGCCGTCGGGATCGGTGGAGTCGGTGCTCTTGAACGTGCAGGTCAGGCCCTCGCAGGTGACCCGCAGGTCCGGGACCGGCGGGTTGTTCTGGGGTTCCTGGGTCTGACCGTCGCACGTGGTGGCCACCGAGGCGCCACCGCCGATGGCCGCATCCGGATCGCTGCTGGCCATCTTGTCGTCCCGGTAGGTCCCGGAAGCGTCGAGGCTCTGGTCCGCGCTGTCGGTAGGGACCAGGGTGTAGGTCAGGCTGTCCACGGATCTGGCGTTGGTCAGCCAGCGGACCTGGTCGCCGGAGACCCGGCCGCTGTGGCTGGGATCGCTGGCCTTCCAGCCGTCGGGGATGTCCTCGCGGATCACCAGCGAGCGGACCCCGTTCCAGTGGAGCTGCAAGGTGACGACGAAGGACTCATCGCAAGCCACCGGGCCGCTGGGCAGGGCCCGCTGGACCAACGCCGTGGCCGGAGAGCCCGGCGGTGGCGTCGTCTCCCCCTCGTCGGGTTCATCATCAGAGCCGGTGTCCGGCGCGGAGACCTGAGCGTCGCCGGTGGCTGTATCGGAAAGCTCGCCATCGCTGACGGTCAGCTCGACCGGGTAGGTGCCGGCCGAGGCGTAGGTGTGGGACACGGTCTCCCCCGTGGCGGTGGACCCGTCGCCGACCTGCCAGGTGAAGGTGAGCACGTCCCCGTCGGGATCGGTGGTGTCGCCAGCGGTGAACGTGCAGTCCAGGTCGGTGCACTGGATGTCGAAGGCAGCCACCGGGGCCTGGTTGTCATCCCCGGGAGCTGTCGGGTTGACCGTCTCCGTGTCGCTGTCGGAGGCCTCCCCGTCGCTGACCGTGAGGGTCACCGTGTAGGCCCCGTCGGCGTCGTACGTGTGATCAAGGCTCTGGCCCGTGCTCGAGCTGCCGTCGCCCAGGTCCCAGGCGTAGGTCAGGGTGTCGCCGTCGGGATCGCTGGAGGCGGTGGCATCGAAGCTGCAGGTCAGCTCGTTGCAGACGGCCGAGAGGTCGGCCACCGGTGGCTGGTTGGGTGGTTCCGAGGTCTCCTCGTCGGTGCCTGAGGACCCGCCGGTGCACGTGGTCGGTTCGGCTAGGTCGCCGATGGTGACGGCGTCCGGGTCGCTGTTCTCCATCGTGTTGTCCCGGAACATGCCGTCGAACTCGGTGGCCGATCCGTCGGGCACGATCTGGTAGGACAGGGTCGAGATCGACGTGTCGGCCGTGAACCACTTGACCTGGTCCTCGGAGACCCGGCCGTTATGGGTCGTCGATTGGGCCTGCCAACCGTCGGGGAGATCCTCGACGACGATCAGCCCGCCGGCCCCGTTCCAGTCCACGTGCAGGGTGACCTGGACCGGCTCGCCGCAGGGCAGGGGCCCGCCGGGGAGCTCCCGGACGACCTCGACCCGGGCGGCGTCGTTCTCGGGGGGTGGCGTGTCGTTGGACTTGGACTCGCCGGTGGTCCCGTCGCCATCACCGGTGTCGCCGTCGCTGGTGTCGCCGTCCCCATCGCCGCCACCATCGTCCGTGCCGTCGCCGGTGTCCTCGGGTTCGGAGGGGCTGGCGGTCTTGGTGAGCTGGTCGGACAGGTCGCCGTCGCTGACGGTGAGCTGGACGGTCTTGTCGCCGGCCGCACTGTAGGTGTGGCTGGTGGTGGCGCCGGTGCCGGTGTCGCCGTCGCCGAAGTCCCAGGTGAACGTGAGGCTGTCGCCGTCGGGATCCGAGCTGCTCGACGCGTCGAGGTTGCAGGTCAGCTCGGTGCAGCTGATCGAGAACGCGCCCACCGGTGCCCCGTTCTCCGGTTCCGGTTCGGTGGGGCTGGCGGTCTTGGTGAGCTGGTCGGACAGGTCGCCGTCGCTGACGGTGAGCTGGACGGTCTTGTCGCCGGCCGCACTGTAGGTGTGGCTGGTGGTGGCGCCGGTGCCGGTGTCGCCGTCGCCGAAGTCCCAGGTGAACGTGAGGCTGTCGCCGTCGGGATCCGAGCTGTCCGAGGCGTCGAACGTGCACGTCAGGTCCGAGCAGGCGACCGAGAACGTGCCCACCGGCGCGTTGTTCTCGGGCTCGGCGGGCTCGTCGTCACCGGCGCCGTCGCACGCGGCCGAGAGGACCCGCTGGCCCCGGACGGGCGCGTCGGGGTCGCTGCTGTCCATGGTGTTGTCCCGCAGCTGGCCCGAGAACCCGAACCCGGAGCCGGCGGCATCGTCGGCCACGGTCACGGTGTAGGAGAGCTGCTTGACGTTGCGGTCGGAGATGAACCACTTGACGGTACGCCCGTCGTCCTGGATGCGCCCGTTGTTGTCCGGCGAGGCCACCGACCAGCCCTGGGGAGCGCTGTCCCAGAGGATCACGCTGTCGGCCCTGTTCCACGCCAGGTGGATGGTGACCTCGAAGCTCGTCCCGCAGGTCACCGTGGTGTCGGGGAGGTCCCGGTCCGTGTCGATGCTGGCCTCGTCGGGCGCCTGGACGCTGGCCACGTCGCTGGCCGTGTCCGAGAACTCGCCGTCGGTGACCTCGACCTGGACGGTGTAGTCGTCCCCGTCGGTGTAGCTGTGCTCCGGGGTCGCCCCGGACCCGCTGACCCCGTCGCCGAAGCTCCACGCGTAGGAGAGGCTGTCGCCGTCGGGATCGCTGGAGGCGGTGGCATCGAAGCTGCAGGTCAGGTCATCGCAGGTGAACGTGAAGCTGGCCGCCGGCGGGTCGTTGATGTCGGTGGTGACCGTCTTGGTCAGGGTGTCCGTGTTCTCCCCGTCGCTGACGGTCAGCTGGACCGGCCAGTCGCCCTGGCCGCTGAAGCTGTGGGCCGGCGCGATGCCGGTGCCGGTGCCATCGCCGCCGAAGTCCCACGAGAAGGACAGGTCCTCGGTCGCGGACTCCTCGTC
>CAZBKU010000022.1:0-6533 GCA_964492585.1 uncultured Thermoplasmatales archaeon
GTCGAGCTTGAGGACGAGGATGTCATCGTCGGAGAAGCCGTGGCGTTGCATCAACACGCCTTCGTAGACCGATCCCCCGGTCGCCACCCGGACGCGATCGCCCGGCTCGACGTCGGCCGCGGCGGTCAGCTCGTCGGCCACCGATGGGCTCGTGGCGCTGGTCATGGTCTCGGCTGGCCACCGAGGTCCATGGGAAAAGGGTTATCGCCGGGAAGCCCAGGGACACGCGCGCCCCCCGGCCGTGCACGCTGGTCGTCGGCGGGAACGGGAGCGGTCACGCTGGCAGGAGAGAGGCAGAAAAGGAGGGGAGGGGGATGGCCCCAGGAACCTGGGACCAGTCCGGGCGGCCGCGCCTGACAGAAAGGTGGGGGGTACAGAGGAGGCTTGGGAGGCGTCGGCGCAACCCGCCACGGACAAACCCATGCAGAAACACTTCATATAAGTAATTTCGCCTACCACTGAGAGGAGTTGATGGTAGGTCGAGATACGGCGGGTCATGGTGGGACGCTCGCCGCGATACGTCGTCTCACGCCGGATGCACGTTAGAAGAGGCGTTCGAGCCGATCACCGTGGATGGTCTGTCGCCCATATCTCAACTGAGGAAGTACCGAGCCACCGGTGGCGCGTGATCGGCCCCGCGACCACACCGGACCTGTCGGTCGCCGGAAGGAGGGTTTCCCGAGCCCACGGGAACGCATATCGTGGCAAAGTACAAATATAACCTCGCTTTTCGTAGCATCGCTTCGGATATCGAAGACCCCCGGGTGTTGCCTGGGCCGAGGACGACCATGCCTGCCACAGACGCGTTGGACGACCGCATCCTCCACCACCTCCGGCTCGACGGCCGGGCCCCCTACACGGAGATCGCTGAGGCCGTCGACACCAGCGAGGCCACGGTCCGCTCGCGGGTCCGCCGGATGGAGGAGGAGGGCATCATCCAGCAGTTCACCGTCCGGATCCGGGGGGCCAACGTCCGCGCCCTCGTCGAGGTCGGGATCGAGACCAACGTGCTTGGCGACGATGTGGCCGACCAGGTGCTCGAGCTGCCCGGCGTCGAGGAGGTCTGGGAGTTCACCGGCGACTGGGACCTGGCCGCGCTGGTCAACGTCGACTCGACCCAGGGCCTCAACGAGGTCGTCGACGGGATCCGGCGCATCAAGCCGGCCCGGGCTACCCGCACCCGCGTCATCCTCAACGAACGCTTCCCGACCAAGGAGCCACAACCATGACCCCGATCGAAGTGCAACAAGAACAGTGCCCCGACTGCGAGGCCTCCATCGACCTGGAGGACCCCCTGCTAGGAGAGCTCGTCGATTGCCCCGCCTGCGGTGCCGAGCTCGAGGTCCGAGGCCTTGAGCCTCTGATGCTCGCCCTGGCCCCCGAGATCGAAGAGGACTGGGGGGAGTAGGTTGACCCGAGACGCCTCCTCCCTGTACCAAGCCGGTGCTCAGGCCGCCTGCTGGCAGCCCGCGGCGCACTGGGAAAAACGTTGACCAAGCTCCTTGCCTCGACGGCAGCCGGCCCCATCGGCCCGTCGAGTTGCTCGACACGACCCTGCGCGAAGGCGAGCAGACCCCCGGCGTGACGCTCACCCTCAAGGACAAGCTCGAGGTCGCCCGCCAGCTCGACGCCTTCGGCATCGACATCCTGGAGGTCGGCCACCCCCAGGTCTCGCCCACCATCGCCCGCCACGCACGGACCCTGGCCACCGAGGGGCTAGGCTTCCAGACCCTGGCCCACGCCCGGGCCCTGCCAGCCGACATCGAGGCTGCGGCGGCCAGCGAGGCCGACTGGGTCGGCATCTTCTTCAGCGTCAGCGACCCGGCCCTCGAGCAACGGTTCCGCCGGGACCTCGAGCAGGCCACCGAGCTGATCACCGAGGCCGTCGACCTGGCCCGAGAACATGGCCTCCAGGTCCGCTACACCCCCGAGGACACCGTCCGCACCCCGCTGCCCACGGTCGTCGAGGTCAGCCAGGCCGCCATCGAGGCCGGTGCCGATCGTATCAGCGTGGCCGACACCGCCGGGTGCATGACCCCCTCGAGGATGCGCGGGTTCGTGGGCCACCTGGTCGAGACCCTGGATGTCCCGGTCAACGTCCACTGCCACGACGACCTGGGCATGGCCGTAGCCAACAGCCTCTCGGCCGTCGAGGCCGGCGCGCGGTTGGTCGACACCTCCATCAACGGTATCGGCGAGCGGTGCGGGATCACCTCGCTGGCCCCCATGGCCACAGCCCTTGCTCTGGACCAAGGCCACGAGGACCGCTGGCAGCTCGACCGGTTGCCCGAGCTGGCCGAGACCGTGGCCCGCGCCACGGGCCTCCCGGTCCTGGCCCAGGCCCCCATCGTGGGCGAGCACGCCTTCGCCCACAACGCCGGCCTGCACGTGGCCGCCGTCCTCCAGGACCCGCGCCACTACGAGTTCATCCCGGCGGGCCTGGTCGGCCGGACCCGACGGATCGTGCTCGACCGCATGAGCGGGCGGGCCGCCGTCCAGCATCGCCTGGAGGGCGTGGGCATGGACCCGAGCCCGGCGCTCGTCGACCGGGTCCTGCACGTGGTCAAGGCCCTGGGCACCCCCGAGCTCGACGACGACCGCCTGGTGCGCCTGGTGCGCACCATCCAGCTGGCCCGCGAGGACCTCGAGGAGCCTGCCTCCCAACCAGCTCCCGAGACCCCTCAGGCTCCCACCCAGGAGGCCCCCCGATGACCACCATCGCCGAACAGCTCTTAGACGGCCAGGCCGGGGACCACGTGGTCCGTGACCTGGACCTGGTCTACAGCCACGACGCCACGACCCCCCTCTCGATCAGCGCCTTCGAGGAGCTCTTCGAGGGCACCGACCAAGCGCCCGAGCTGGCAGACCCGGACCGGGTGGCCATCGTCTACGACCACGCCTACCCAGCCCCCAACCACACCTTCGCCAACCACCAGGCCCGGATCCGGGGCTTCATCGACGAGATGGGCATCGAGCAGTTCTACCCCGGCCAGGGCATCTGCCACCTGGTCCTGCCCGAGCAGGGCCTCTTCGGGCCCGGCGACCTGGTCCTCGGTGCCGACAGCCACACCTGCAACGGGGGCGCCCTTGGCGCCTTCGCCACCGGCGTGGGCTCCACCGACGTGGCCATCGCGTGGGCCACCGGCCGGACCTGGTTCCGGGTGCCCGAGAGCCTGCGCGTCGAGCTCACCGGCACGCCAGCCCCGGGCATCACCGCCAAGGACGTCTGCTTGACCCTGGCCGACCGCCTGGGCCCCGATGGGGCCACCTACCTGGCCATGGAGTTCGGGGGACCCGGCTGGCACGAGCTCTCGATGGACGCCCGGTTCACCCTGGCCAACATGGTCGTCGACCTGGGCGCCAAGACGGCCACGTGCGAGACCGACGCGGTCACCGACGCCTGGCTGGAGGCCCACGGCCGCGAGCCCGGCCCCCACCTGCGCCCAGGCCCGGATGCGACCTACGTCCGCACCGTCGAGATCGACCTCTCCGAGCTGGAACCCCTGGTCAGCGGGCCCCACCGCCTGGAACAGCTGGCCCCGGCCCGCGAGTACGCCGATGTCGAGCTCGACCAGGTCGTCATCGGCTCGTGCACCAACGGGCGCCTGGAGGACCTCGAGGTCTTCGCCCAGGCCCTGGACGGTCGCCAGGTCGACGTGCAGACCCTGATCGTCCCCGGCAGCCGCGAGGTCACCCGGCAAGCCCGGGCCTCGGGCCTGCTCGACCGGTTGGAGGACGCCGGTTGCACCGTCCTGGCCGCCGGGTGCGGACCCTGCCTTGGCCGACACCAAGGCGTGCTCGCCCCCGGCCAGCGGTGCCTGACCACGTTCAACCGCAACCCGCCGGGCCGCATGGGCAGCCCCGAGGCCGAGATCTACCTGGCCTCGCCCGTGGTGGCCGCCACCTCGGCGGTCACCGGCCGGATCACGCCACCCCAGCAGGCCACACCTGTGATCGGAGGTGGACGAGCATGAACCGTTCCCACCAGCTAACCACGGAGGCACGGAGGCACGGAGCCCTCCAGCCCGACGATGGGGTCCCCTCCCGGGTCCATCCACCAGGAGCTCTAGGGCTACATCTCTCCGTGTCTCCGCGTCTCCGTGGTCCCTCCCGGGGAGGTGGGGCCTGATGCCGCGGGCCTGGTGCTTCGACGACAACGTCAGCACCGACGTCATCACGCCCGGCCGGTACAACGTGACCACCGACCCCGACGAGCTGGCCCAAGCCGCCTTCCGCGAGGCCCGACCCGGGTTCCGGCACGAGGTCAGCCGGGGCGACGTCGTCGTCGCCGGCGAGAACTTCGGGTGTGGAAGCTCCCGCGAGAGCGCCCCCCGGGCCCTGCACGCCAGCGGGATCGCAGGCGTCGTGGCCGAGAGCTACGCCCGGATCTTCTACCGCAACGCCGTCAACGTCGGCCTGCCCGTGGTCACCGCGCCCGGGATCCGAACCCGTGTCGAGGATGGCGACGAGGTCCGCCTGGACCTAGAGGCCGGAGAGCTCCACCTACACGATCAGGTCGTCGAGGTCGAGGGGGCCACCGGCCTGCTGGCCGAGATCACCGACGACGGCGGGATCATCCCCTACGTCCGCTCCAGGGGGATCCGGCTATGACCCGCCTGCTGGTGCTCCCCGGCGACGGGATCGGGCCCGAGGTCACCCAGGCCACCATCCGGGTGCTCGAGACCCTCGTCCCCGACGTGACCATCGAGCACGGCCTGGCCGGACGCCAAGCCCTGGCCGAGCGCGGCCAGCCCCTGGCCCCCGAGACCGAGAGGCGCCTGGCCGAGGACTCGCCCGACGGGATCCTCTTCGGCGCCACCGAGACCCGGCCCGGGGAACCGTCGGCCGTCCTGGCCCTGCGCCAGGCCACCGGCGCGCGCCTGAGCATCCGCCCGGCCCGCAGCCGCCAGAGCTCCAAGGCGCCGGTGGATGTCACCGTCTACCGGGAGCTCACCGAGGACCTCTACGTCCAACAGGAGACGACCACCGAGGACGGGGCCGTGGCCCAGCGGCCGATCACCGAGGCCGCCACCCGGCGGTTCGCCGAGCTGGCCTTCCAAGCCCTCCCGGACGACGCCACGCCGGTGGTGGCGCACAAGGCCACCGTCCTCCCGGCCACCGACGGGCTGTTCCTGGAGACCATCCAGGCCGTGGCCCAAGCAGCCGGCCGCCAGGTCGACGACCGGTTGGTCGACGCCCTGGCCCACGACCTGGCCGTCGACGCCTCGGGCCCCTTGCACATCCTGGCCCCCAACCTGTACGGGGACCTGCTCAGCGATCTCATCGCCGGCCTGGCCGGTGGCCTGGGTGTGGCCCCGTCGCTGACCCTGGGCGATGGGCCACCGATCGCCGAGCCCGTCCACGGCACCGCGCCCGACATCGCCGGGCAGGACATCGCCAACCCAGCTGCCAGCCTCTCCTCGGCCGCCATGCTCTTGGACCACCTGGGCCACACGGCCGAGGCCGAGACCCTCGGACGGGCCATCGCCCAGACCCTGGCGGCCCCCGACACCCAGACCCCCGACCTAGGCGGCCGCGCGACCACCGACACCGTGGTCGACGCCGTTCTCAGCCAGCTCGAGGTGGTGGCCCGATGAGCCTGGGCCTGATCTACACGAGGTTGCGAGCCGAGGAGCGCCTCTTGCTCGACATCGCCGAAGACATGGGCCTGGACGTCGAACCGATCTGGGACGAGGAGCTCGTCCTGGACGTCCACCACGCGCCGACCTGGGCCGACGAGGTCGACCAGGTGCTCGTCCGGACGCTCAGCCTGAACCGCTCGCTGGTCGTCACCCGCGCCCTCGAGCGCCATGGGATCCGGTGCGTCAACCCCCACGAGGTCCTGGCCACCTGCGGCGACAAGTGGGCCACCAGCCTGGCCCTGGCCGAGCACGGGGTCCCCACGCCGGCCACCCGCCTGGCCACCACGCCCGACGGGGCCTTGGCCGCCGCCGACGAGCTTGGCTACCCGGTCGTCACCAAGCCCCTGCAGGGCTCCTGGGCACGCATGGTCAACCGGCTCTCCGACCAGGACGCCCTCGAAGCTGTGGTCGAGCAGCGCGAGGTCCTCGGCCACCCCCTGCACCACCAGCACTACCTGCAAGCCTTCGTCGAGAAGCCCGGCCGGGACATCCGGGCCTTCGTCATCGGGGACGAGACCGTGGCCGCCATCCACCGGGTCAGCGACCACTGGCTGACCAACACCGCCCGGGGCGCCACCGCCGAGGGCTGCCCGGTCACCAGCGAGCTCGACGAGATCTGCAGCCAAGCCGCCCACGCCGTCGGCGGGGGACCCGGTACGGTCCTAGCCGTGGACCTCATGGAGAGCCGGGAGGGCCTGGTCGTCCACGAGGTCAACGCGACCATGGAGTTCCGCAACAGCATCGAGCCCACCGGGGTCGACCTGCCTCGGCGTGTCCTCGAGCACATCACCCAAACCCCCGAGGTGCTGGTATGAACACCCTCCAAGCCGGCATCTTGGGCGCCAGCGGGGCCACCGGCGGCGAGCTGCTACGCTACCTGACCGGCCACCC
>CAZBKU010000022.1:6543-20187 GCA_964492585.1 uncultured Thermoplasmatales archaeon
GGTCGAGGTCATCTGGGCCTCCAGCCGATCGATGGCCGGCCGACCGGTGACCAGCGCCCACCCCCAGCTCACCGGTCGGACCCAGCTCCGGTTCAGCCCACCCGACGAGCTGCCAGAGCTCGACGTCATGTTCACCGCCACCCCCCACGGGACCACGGCCGGCCAGATCGACGAGCTCTTGGCAAGCGCCGGCACCGTGATCGACCTCTCCAGCGACTTCCGCCTGAGAGATCCGGACGTCTACCAGACCACCTACGGGTCAGCCCACCCGGCACCCGAGCGCTTGGCCGAGGCCGCCTACGGGCTGCCCGAGCTCGACCCGACACCCATCGCCAAGGCCGACCTGATCGCCGGACCCGGGTGCCTGGCCACCAGCGCGATCCTGGCCCTGCTGCCCCTGGCCCGGGCCGGCCTGATCGGTGAAGGCCCGATCACCCTGGACGGCAAGATCGGCTCGACCGCCGGCGGCCTCGACGGCGGCCGGTGGTCCACCCACGCTGCTCGTGCCGGTACCGTGCGACCGTACGCACCGGTCGGCCACCGGCACGAGGCCGAGATCCGGCAGGCCACCGTCGACCGGACCGAGAACCCGCTCTGGTTCTCGGCCCACGCCACGGACATGACCCGCGGCATCCTGCAGACCGCCCAGGTCCCGATCCCCGAGGGCACCGACGTCCGGGCTCTACGCCGTGCCTTGCTGGAGACCTACCAGGACGCGCCGTTCGTCGACGTCCTGCCCGGCCGCCCGGGTCCCGGCGGTGTGCCCGAGCCCCGGTTCGTGGCCGGCACCAACCGGGCCCAGGTGGCCGCCATGGCCAGGCCCGACGGCTCCGGGGCCGTGGTCCTGTGCGCCATCGACAACCTGGGCAAGGGCGCTGCTGGCTCGGCGGTCCAAGCCATGAACCTGCGCCTGGGCCTCGAGGAGACCACCGGGCTCCAGGAGGTGGCCGCCTTCCCATGATCGTCGTCAAGATCGGCGGCAGCATCGCCGACCGCTGCGACCCCCTGCTCGACGAGCTGGCCGACCGTGACGACGTGGTGCTCGTCCACGGCTTCGGCCCCCAGACCGACCAGGCCGCCCGCGAGATGGGCATCGAGCAGCGGTTCGTGACCTCCCCGACCGGGGTGCGCTCCCGGATGACCGATCCACCGCTTCTGGAGGCCCTGGAGGTCGCCGCCGACCGTGTCGGGACCCACCTCACCGAGGCCCTGGAAGCCCGGGGCTGCCCCGTGGATCACCTGGGTCCCCGGGTCCCGCTCTTCTGGGGCCAGGCCAAGCCGGTGCTGCGGGATACGACCGAGGATGGGCGCACGGTGCTGGTCCGCGGCAACCGGTCCGGCCGGGTCGAGGACGCCCAGGCCGCCCCGGTCGTCGACGCGGTCCGCCGTGGCTACCTCCCGGTGGTCAGCCCCCTGGCCACGGACACCCAGGGGCCCCTCTCGGTCGACGCCGACCGGGCCGCTGCCGCCCTGGCCGCCGAGCTCGAGGCCGACGCCCTGGTGCTGCTCACCGACGTGCCCGGCCTGCTCGAGGACCCCCGCGATCCGACGCGCGTGGTCGGCCGCCTGCCGGTCGACCGGATCGACGACCTGATCGGCCAGGCGGTGACCGGCGGCATGGTCCGCAAGCTGGTGGCCTGCCGGGAGGCCCTGGCCGCCGGCGTGGGCCGGGCCGTGATCGGCAGCGGGCTCCAGGGTGACCCGGTGGGCCGTGCCCTGGCCGGCGACGCCACCGAGGTGGTCCTGTGAGCCCACCCCCAGAGGTCACCCACGGCTTCGGTGTGTTCCCGCACCGGGGCCTGACCCTGGCCCGCGGCCAGGGGACCACGGTCTGGGACGATCAGGATCGGGCCTACCTGGACGCCGGCGGCGCCAGCTACGGGACCATGAACGTGGGCCACAGCCACCCTCGCATCGTCGCCGCGATCGAGGAGGCCAGCCAGGGGTTGACCCACACCAGCCAGGTCTTCGCCCACCCGGCCCGCTCCCAGCTGACCGAGGCCCTGCTCGAGCTGGCCGGACCGTGGGCCGGGCGCGTGTTCCTCTCCAACTCCGGCACCGAGGCCGTCGAGGCCGCGATCAAGACCGCCCTGGCCACCACCGGCCGCTCCGAGCTGGTGGCCTTCGAGGGCGGGTTCCACGGCCGCAGCCTCGGGGCCCTGGCAGCGACCCACCGGCCGGCCTACCGGGCTCCGTTCCAGGCCCGCCTGGGCACCACACGCTTTGCCCCCTGGGGCGACGTGGACGGTCTGGCCGACCAGCTCGACGACCAGGTCGCCGCGGTGATCCTGGAACCGATCCAAGGCGAGGCCGGCGTGCGACCGGCCCCCGACGGGTTCCTACAACGCGTGGTCGACCTGGCCCACGAGGCCGGCGCCCTGGTCATCCTCGACGAGGTGCAGACCGGCATCGGTCGCACCGGCCACCATCTCGCCCTCCACGACGCCGGGATCGAGCCCGACCTGGTCTGCCTGGCCAAGAGCCTGGCCGCCGGGCTGCCCCTGGGCGCCACCATCGCCCACCAGCGCATCGAGCCCCTGGGCAAGGGTCAGCACGGGACGACCTTCGGCGGGTCCCCGGTGGCCTGCCAGGTAGCGTCGGCTGTGCTCGACGTGCTCGAGGACGAGGACCTGGCAGACCGCGCTGACAGATGCGGCCAGCGGCTGGCCAAGGGCCTTGCCGGCCTCGACCACCCGCTGCTCAGGGGGATCCAGGGCCAGGGCTTGATGGTCGGCGTGGAGCTCGGGGCCCGGGTCACACCTGTGCTCAAGGCGCTCCAGGCCGACGGCGTGCTGGCGTTGCCGGCCGGCGACAACGTCCTCCGGTTCCTGCCACCGCTGGTCCTCGAGGACGAGGAGGTCGACCGGCTCGTCCAGGCCACCGGGCGGGCCCTCGAGCAGGTCCAGGCCGCCTACACCCGGGGGACCAGCCGGTGATCGACCTTGGAGCCCGAGCGGTAGCCGACCTGCTCGAGGACCTGGTCGCCACGCCGAGCCCCAGCGGCCAGGAGGCAAAGGCCGCCCAGGTCCTGGTCGACCACCTGGAGGCCTGGGGGCTTGAGCCGTGGATCGACGAGATCGGCAACGTCCACGTCGCCCGCGGACCCGAAGACGCCCCCCGTGTCCTGCTCTTGGGCCACATCGACACCGTGCCCGGCCAACCGACGATACGGTGGGACGATGGCGTGCTGTGGGGCCGCGGGACCGTGGACGCCAAGGGTCCCCTGGTCGCCCACGCCGCCGCGTTGGCCCGCCTGGAGGCCCCGGGCCTCCGGGTCGAGCTCGTCGCCGCCGTCGGCGAGGAGACCGACAGTCGCGGAGCCCGCCACCTCGTCGAGACGCGCCCCCCGCCCGAGGCGGTGGTCATCGCCGAGCCCACCGGTCTCGACACCGTAGGCCTGGGCTACAAGGGGTGCTTGCGGGGCCAGCTCATGGCCAGGGCACGCCCGAGCCATCCCGGCGCCGGGGAGGCCACGGCCAGCGAGACGCTCGTCGAGGCGATCGACGCGCTGACCGCGTGGACCGGCAACCCGAGCCGAGATCCTGGGTTCGGCCACGCCACCCTCCGGGTCACCGGCCTGGCCTCTGACAAGGGCGCCAAGGAGGGGACCGCGCGTGCCCGGATCGACCTGCGCCTCCCGGGACCGGTGCCCGAGACCGAGGAGCTCCAGACCTGCCTGCCGGACGGGGTCGGGCTCGTGGTCGACGAGGCGGTGCCGGCGGTCCGGGTGTCCCCCCGGGACCCGGTGGCCACCAGCCTGCGTGCCGCCCTGGCCGAGGAGGGCACCCGGGCCCGCCAGGCCGTCAAGACCGGCACCAGCGACTGGAACGTGATCGGCCAGGCCTGGCAGACCCCGACGGTGGCCTACGGGCCTGGCGATGCCGAGCTGGACCACACGCCCGACGAGCACGTGGGCTTGAGCGAGGTGCTGCAAGGGGCTGCCATCCTGGAACGGGCCCTGGGCCACCTACCCGCCCACCTCGACGTTTGATTCTTTCTATGCATAATCCATAGGTTATTTATTCATCTTGCGTCTTGGGGGGTCCATGCGCCTCGCCATGATGCTGACCGGCCGAGCCTCCGAGACCCGCCCGCCCACGACCGATAGCGCTCCCACCCTCCGGAGCCCCGGTCTGGGGCAAGTGCGAGTTCCTGAACCCCGGTGCCAGCATCAAGGACCGGATCGGCCAAGCCCTGATCGACGCCGCCGAGGACCGTGGCCTGGACCCGGGCGGGCTCGTCGTCGAAGCCTCCAGCGGCAACACCGCCGTGGCCCTGGCCCAGGCCTGCGCCGTGCGCGGGTACGGGCTGGTGATCACCCTGCCAGAGAAGATGAGCACCGAGAAGCGCCGGTTGGTCCGGGCCTACGGGGCCGAGCTGGTGGTCACCCCGGACGCCGAGCCTGGCAGCCCGGATCACTACGTCGAGGTGGCCCAGCGGATCGCCGACGAGCGCGGCGGGACCTACCTGGACCAGTTCGGCTCGCCCGCCAACGCGGGGGCCCACCAGGCCACCACCGGGCCCGAGATCCTCGACGTCCTGGACGGCCAGGTCGACGCCTTCGTCTGTGGGGCCGGCACCGGCGGCACCCTCACCGGGACGGCCCGGGCCCTCAAGGCCAAGCTGCCCGACGTGACCGTGGTCTGCGTGGACCCGGAGGGCAGCGTCATCCACGGCGGTCAGGCCGAACCCTACAAGGTCGAGGGTATCGGCGACGACGTCGTCCCCGACGGCCTAGATCTCGATCTGGTCGACAGGTTCGAGGTGGTCAGCGACGCCGACAGCTTCCGGCGCGCACGCCGCCTGGCGCGGGACCAGGGCCTGCTCGTCGGCGGCTCCAGCGGGTCGGCCCTGGTGGGTGCCGAGCGCGTGGCCGCCGACCTGCCACCCGACGCCAACGTCGTGGCCATCCTGGCCGACACCGGTCGCAACTACCTGACCACGTTCTACGACGACGCCTGGCTGGTCGAGCACGGCTTCGAGGCCATCCTGGAGGACGAGGATCGCGCGCGGCGAGGTGGCCAAGCCGTGGCCCCGGTCCAGGGAGGTGGCCGGTCGTGACCGATCCCCGCACCCTGGCCCTGCACGCGGGACGTCGGCCGGACAGCGACACGGGAGCGCTGATCACCCCGCCGCACCTGACCACGACCTACGCCCAAGAGGGCCTGGGCCAGCACAAGGGCTTCACCTACTCCCGCTCGGGCAACCCGACCGTGGCCGCCCTGGAAGAGCGGTTGAGAGACATCACCGGGGGGATCGGGGCTGTGGCCTTCGGCTCCGGCATGGCCGCCATCGACGCGGTGCTGCGCGCCACCCTGTCGGCCGGCGACCACATCGTCCTCTCCGACGTCATCTACGGCGGCACCACCCGCCTGGTCCGCACGGTCTACGAGCGCTACGGGATCGACGCCACGCTGGCTGACGCCAGCGACCCCGAGGCGGTGGCCGAGGCGATCGGCCCCAAGACACGCCTGGTCCTGCTCGAGAGCCCGGGCAACCCGACCCTCAAGCTGGCCGACCTTGAGGGCTGCATCCAAGCCGCGCACCACCAAGACGTGCTGGTGGCTGTGGACAACACCTTCCTGACCCCGCTGGGCCAGCCCGTGCTCGAGCTGGGGGCTGATCTGGCCATCCACAGCACCACCAAGCTGATCGAGGGCCACGGGACCACCATCGGTGGCGCGGTGATCGTCCGCGCGGACCCGGACCTCTACGAAGAGCTCCAGCACCTGCGCAAGACCACCGGCACGAACCAGGATCCCTTCGACGCCTGGCTGACCTTGAGAGGCATCGAGACCCTGGCCCTCCGCCTGGAGACCGCCTCCGACACGGCCCGAGCCATCGCCGAGGCCGTCGAGGACCACCCGGCCGTCCAGCAGGTCACCTACCCTGGCCTGGCCAGCTTCCCCCAGCACGACCTGGCCCGACGCCAGCAGAGCCTCAGCGGGACCATGCTGTCCCTCGAGCTGGACGGCGGCCTGCCGGCCGTCGAGCGGTTGGCCGACGGGCTCGAGGTGGTCACCCTGGCTGAGCACCTCGGCGCGGCCCAGACCCTGATCACCCATCCGGCCACCATGACCCACGAGAGCCTGCCCCGCCAGGAACGCGAGGCCCTGGGGATCGGCGACGGTCTGCTGCGCCTCTCGGTGGGCCTGGAGGCGCCCGAGGACCTGATCGAGGACCTGATCGCCGGGCTCGACCGGGCCGCCAGGCCCGAGGTCCCCGCCGATGTCTGAGACGAGCGTGGCCCTGCTGGGGCTCGGTCAGGTCGGCTGCGCCCTGATCGGTCAGCTCCAGGCCGAACCCGCCGGTCTCCGTGTCGTCAGCGCCACCGACACCACCGGGACCATCGTCGACACAGCCGGCCTCGACCTGGGAGCTCTCCTGGCCGCCAAGCATCGCCAGGGTTCGGTCCTGGAGGCTCCCGGCCGGGCCACGGCTTGGACGGCAGCCGAGGCGGCCGAGCGAGCGCCGGCCGACGTGGTCGTCCAACTGACCCCCAGTGACCTCACCGACCCCACCCAAAGCCTGGCCGAGGTGCGCGCCGCCTTGGCCGCCGGGCGGGACGTGGTCACCGCAGCCAAGGCCGCCCCGGCCCTGGCCCCTGCTCGGTTGGCCAAGGCCGTGGCAAGCTCCCAGGGCCGCTTGGCCAAGAGCGCGACGGTGGCCGGCTCGGTCCCGATCCTGGAGACCCTTGGGTCGGCCTTCCGGGGGGATCGGATCGAGCGCATCGAGGGTGTTCTCAACGGCAGCACGACCCGGATCCTTTCCGCCATGGAGACCGGATCCACCCGGGAGCAGGCCCTCGCTTTGGCCCGGGAGGAGGGTCTGCTGGAGGCCGACCCGACCCACGATCTGTCCGGCAGGGATGCCGGCGCGAAAGCCGCTTTGCTCCACCAGGCGGCCTACGGGTCGCATCTGTCCTTGGACGACGTGTCGATCGGCGGGATCGGCGGGATCGATGAGGCCGCGTGCCAGGTGGCCAGCCAAGGGGGCTTGGCCATCCGCCTGTTGGCACGGATCGACCGATCGGGGGCCAGCGTGCGGCCGGTCGAGGTCCCACGCGAGGGCCCGTTGGCCGTCAGCGGGCCTCGGGCGGTCCTGCGTCTCATCTTGACAGGCGCTGGTAGCATCGTGCTCGAGGGCCCTGGAGCCGGGCCTCGGGAGACAGCCAGCGCTGTCCGATCGGACCTGATAACTCTGGCGGAGACGCGCTCGGACGGCCGGCTGGCTCAGGCCAGCGCGACGGTATGACGCGTCGCCTGTTGGCTCACTCGACGAAGTCGGGACCGCTACCCGTCGGGCGACCCTTGGCCAGGACGTCGTGCTCGTGGCAGTAGAAGGTGTCACCCGCTCGGGCGTAGGTCGACCCGTGGGGTCGCTTACGGTAGAGGGGATCCATCGCCTGCTCGCACTCTGGACACCGGGGCCTAGGTTTGTTGGCCATTCCTCATCCTCCGTGACAACCTAATGACATGATCTTAGGATATGAATCTACCGGGTTCGCCCTAGGGGAAACCACCTGACGATATCAGCCCGGGTCGCTGGCGTGCCAGAATCCCATGTCGCCAGCGATATGGGTCGATCCCAGGAAGCCTGCATCCCAGCCACAGGCGTCGAGGGTGTCTGGAAGAAGCTTCCAGGCGCAAGAACGAGCCTCCCCCGCTAACATCATCACATACCGGTTCGGCAGGTGACCGGCGAAGGAGGTGGCCCCTCCTATGGTTCTCGTCGAGGAAGTGGGAGGGGTCAGTCGGGTGGTTCCTTGACCACGTAGGGGCCCATTCTCCTGTACCCGAGCTTGGCATAGTACTCCCGGGTCCCGATGCCGGCGGTGACGAGGATCTCGCCGTACCCAGCATCTTGGGCGATGGCCTCGGCCCGGGCCATCAGCCGCTTGCCGTGGCCCCGGTGCTGGTGGGCGCCCCGATCCTCGGGGGCCTGGTCGATGGGCACCTCGGTGCCGACGACCTTGAGCTCACGGATGATCGCCCGCCCCTGGACCTCGGACCGGTGGGCCTGGTCCGAGGGGAACCGGAGCCGGCAATACCCGACGATGACGTCCTGCTCGGGGTCCTCGATGGAGAGCAGGTGCTCGCGACCACCGGAGGCCTCGTAGCGTCGGGTGGTCTCCTCGAGCTGGAGGGGGCCATGGTCCTTGCGGGAGGCCTCGCGACATCGCAGGCACCGGCAGGGGGCCTCGAGCTCGTCCCAGGCCAGCTGGCGGAGATTGGTCTTCAGCACACCGTCGGCGATCTCGTGGGTGGGGATGTCGCGTTCGACGCGCTGGACGCGCACCCACGGCGGCAGCATCGCCAGGGTCTTGGCCACGATGCGGCTGGCGGCCTCCTCCCGCAGGGGCTCGAACTCGCCGTTCTGCCACTGCTTCCAGAGCGCCGTGCCGGGCACGACCAGGGTCGGGTAGATCTTGAGCATGTCCGGGCGCAACCGGGGGTCCTCGAGGACCTGGCGGGCGGTCTCCAGGTCCATCGCCTCGTCGCTGCCGGGCAGGCCGGGCATCAGGTGGTAGCAGACCTTGAGCCCGGCGTCCCGGGCCAGCTGGCTGGCCCGGTAGGTGTCGGCCATGGTGTGGCCCCGGTGGGTGGCCTCGAGCACCTCGTCGAAGACCGTCTGGACGCCGATCTCGACCCGCGTGGTGCCCAGCTCGAGCATGGTGTCGACGTGGGGCTCCAAGCACCAGTCGGGCTTGGTCTCCAGGGTCAGCCCGATGGCCCGGCTCCCGGAGGTCTCGTTGATCGCTTGGGCCTCGGCCAGGCTCCCGGCGCGCTGGGGCTTGCCGCCGTGGCTGTTGAGGGCGTCGTAGAGGGCCTTGACGAAATAGCGCTGGTCGTCGGGGTCCCGGGCCGGGAAGGTGCCACCCTGGACGATCAGGTCGACCTTGTCGACCGGGTGGCCGTTGTGCTCGAGCTCCTGGAGCCGGGAGCGGGCCTGGTCGAAGGGGTCGAAAGCGTGCCGCTTGGCCCGCCGGGCAGCCGGTTCGTGACCGGTGTAGCTCTGGGCGGTCCCCTTGGAGGGTCCGCCGGGGCAGAACGTGCACGTCCCGTGGGGGCAGGCCTCGGGTGGGGCTTGGACGGTGACGATGGCCACCCCGGAGAGCGACCGGGTGGGCTTCTTCTTGAGGACCGGGACCCACCGGTCACGCTCGGCGTCGGGCAGGTGGTTGAGGAGGGTCGAGTTCTTCGGGATCTTGGGGATGTCGTGCCGGCGGGCCGCCTCGAGCTTGAGCTTCTGCACCTCGTCTCGGGTGGTCGGCTTGCGCTCACGGAGGAGTGCGATCACGTCGTCGAGGTAGGGCTCCATGACGGCCACGGGCCCGGGCACAACACAGCCTCCCGATGAAGGTTGGGGGCACCACCGACGGGCCGGTGCTTGGAACCACGACGCGGTCTGGACCCTCTTCGGACCCGCCGGTTGATCCCCTCGGGGCCGTGGCCGCGTGGACGACCGGTGCTCCCGCAGGCATGTGAGCCATGGGCCTTTTCAGAACGTGATGATCTCGAAGCCCTGGCCCATCAGCTCGCGCAGCGGCGGGTGGCCGCGGGCTTGGTCCAACAGGTCGACATCTCGGTCGAGGATCCGGTCCTGGACCCCGTAGGCATCGGCGCAGAACTTGCACGCGCCCTCGACCACGTCCTCGACGTCCTTGTACAACGGGTGAAGGTCGGCGCCGGTGTTGGTCAGGTAGGGCACCCACTTGGTCCCAGCTCCATCGAAGATGACCTTGACCTCGTCCCCGCTGGCCTTGGCTTGGACGGCCAACTCCAGGGCGTTGACCAGGTAGCCGGTGTCCCCGTGGGTCTGGTTGTCGGCCAGGACGACGATAACGAGCTTGGCCATGGAGGCGACCATGCCCGGAGGGGTTCTTCTCGGTTGCCCCGGACCCGATCTGGCCAGGATGGCCATGGAACGGCCCGGAGGCCCACGGAGACCCGTGGTCGCGACCTAGGTCTTCTCTGCTCTTAGGGTGCTTGCCGTCCTCCATGGCGAGGCCCTGGTCAGGTCACCCACCAGATCGTCATCTCGGTGGGCGCGACCGCCGGCAGCAGGTAGACCCCGGCGATGGCCAGTGTCCAGCCCCCGGCGTCGGTCCCCGGGCCCGCCAAGCAGCTCCTGGCGGGCGTGCTCCAGGCCGTCGCGGCGTTGGAGCAGGAGGTCCAGGGTGCCGTGGGCCTCCTCGCCCACCTCAGGCAGAGGCCTATCGTCCTCAGCGGTGTCCGGTGAGGCCATGCGGTCATCTCCTCGGACGGCTGCAGGGCAAGCCTCTTGCAGGTCCGGCGCGCATGGTCGCTCGATGACCGTGGAGCTTGTCTCGACCCTCCGGTGCCCGACCTGCGGTGCCGAGCACACCGAGGAGATGCCCACCGACGCGTGCGTCCGCTTCTACGATTGCGACGCCTGCGGTGAACGGCTCTCCCCCCAGAAGGGCGATTGCTGCGTGTTCTGCTCGTACGGGACCGTGGCCTGCCCCCCGGTCCAAGAGGACCAGGCGGCGGGCTAGTGGTCCATCCCCCGCCCAACATCTCGCCCATGGGGGTCAAGCGGATCGTCAGCGCCCCATGGGTGCCGCGATCGACCTCGACCAGGTCCAGCTCGGTGAGGCCCTTGCCGTCCCGGCCGCCTCAGCCAAGAGCAACAGGGCGCCGATCGTCGTGGTCGTCCGCCTCTCCATGGTTGCCAGCCTCTGGACTGGATACCGACAACCGTTCGATAGGCCCTTCGACGGGTCTCAAGCAGCGGGTTGAGACCCCATGCGAAGGGAAAACGCCGGGTCGGCGGGAGGGGAGATCCATGGCTGCAGGTCACCGGTCGGTACGGAACACGAGGCTTGTCTTGCCGACGCTGACGATGTCCCCATGCTCGATCTCGGCGCTGGCCCCGGGGGCCAGGGGCTCGAAGTTCAGCAAGGTGCCGTTCCGGCTGGATCGCAGGTTGATCAGCTTGAACCCAGACCCGTCCATGAGCAACTCCGAGTTCTCCGCGCTGACGAACGGATCGTAGTCCAGGGTGACCGCCAGGCCCTGCTTGCGGCCGATCACCCACCCGCGATCGCTGGTCAGGTTCTCGTTGCGGAGCGGGAACACGCGCCCCTCGCCTTGGCCGCGCACGAGCAGGAACAGGGGACCGGACTGCACCTCGGACGGGGTCTCCCGGTCCCCCGGGATCGTCTCCTCCCGTGGCGCTGGCTCCGTGGCCCTCAGCTCGCTCAGGGACCGGAGCTCCTCGATCAGCGCGAAGAGGCGCTGATGGTTCAGCACGTACTCATCCAGGATGTTGCCCTTGTGTTCCCGGCGCTCGGTGGTCAGAACGCCGATGGACCGGAGCTTGGAGAGATGATCCCGGACGGCCTGGTGCGAGATGGCCCGGTCCGGGATCTCGCCGTCAGCCA
Source organism: uncultured Thermoplasmatales archaeon (assembly GCA_964492585.1). Taxonomy (GTDB): domain Archaea; phylum Thermoplasmatota; class SW-10-69-26; order SW-10-69-26; family SW-10-69-26; genus CAYXGD01. Next base: position 17,951 of record CAZBKU010000022.1, read on the forward strand.
CCGTCTCTGGAGGCAGCTCGATCTGGCTCACCGACCGGGGCCGGCGTAGCTCGTAGAGCAGCCGCAACCGGTTCGGGTTGGCCAGGACACGCAGGCGTTGGGCCAGCTCCTCGACCTCGGGGCGTTCCTCAGGCATCCGTGGACCTCCCTGGGGGGACATCGGCTCTCCCAGCCGCCCCCAACGGCTTGGAGGGGCTTCAACCAACTGGTTGAAGTGACCCAAGAAGCCTTTTGTATCACCAGGTTTACCTTGCACCATGGTACAGCGCGGCTTGGGAGCCGCTGTGATCCTCGCCGGTGCCCTGATGGCCGCCGGCCTACCCCTTGGCACGGGCCTGGCCGGGACCGGCTGCACAGGCCTGGTCGGCCAGGACGATGCGGGCAGCGGGCAGGACGCCGGCGACCGACCGGACACCGCCCTGCCTGTGCTGATCGACGACACCACCTACCAGGCCGCCATGGGCTACCCGACAGCCGAGACCAGCCTGGACACCGAGGATTGGTACAAGGCCGATTGGGGCGATGACACCCAGCTTGTCACCTTCTCGGCCTACACCCGAACCGTCGGCTACCTGGGCCCGGTCGATCCGGTGCCCTATCAACTGGCCATCTGGGCACCGGGAAGCACCCCCGACCAGGACCCGCCGACCCACCAGACCGGCGTCGGCGAGGACCAGAGCATCACGTTCACGACGGCGCCCGGGACCTGGTACTTCCAGGTCGCATCGCCCGTCGTCGACCCTGGCAGCGGGTGCTCGGGCACCAGCGCAACCATGGGGCCGACCCAGGTGTACGATATGTACCTGGGGTGCGATCCCCACTGCAGCAGCACGGCCGTCTGCTGAGGCCCGTTCATGGCTCCCATCGATCCCGGTGCCGTGCTGAACATCGTGTCGGGCGTGATCATGGGCGTCCTGGGCCTGGCCCTGATGGCCACCGACTTGGACCGCGACGACAACCGGCTCTTCGGCCTCCTGGCGGTGTTCTGGAGCGTCCAGATCGTCGCCGCCAACACGGTCCGGCTCACCGGGGACACCGACCTGGCGCTCTTCGCAGGCCTCCTCAGCTTGGCCTTCCTGATCCCCCTCTACTTCTTCATCGCCGCCTTCGCCGCCACCTTCCCGGAACCCCGCGGCCTCCTGGGCACCTCACCCCTGGCCGTGGCGGCCCTGGCCCTCCCGGCAGGCGGTGCCCTGGCCGCCCTGTTCCTGGAGCCCGACCTTCTGCTCGAGGGCGTGGCCACCCTGCCCGACGGGTCGCTGACCCTCCAGTGGGGTTCGCTTCTACCCTACCTCGTGACCGCTCCGTTCTTCGGGGCCCTCTCCTACGCCTTGTATGTGATGCTCCGCCGGCTCGATGAGGCCTCCTCCCCGGTGCGCCGCAAGCAGATCACGTTCGTCCTGGCGGCCCTGGCCGCGTTCACGGCCTACTACGCGCCGACCCAAGCGATCAAGTTCGGCGGCGATGCGCTCGGCCTCGGCGCTGCCCCCGAAGCCGGGTCGGCTGACGCCCTGCTGATCGCCGGGATCATGCTGGCCACGGTCGTGATCCTGGGGATGATCGTGGTCCGTTTGATCCAGAGGCTCCGACGGCCTCCGGCCGAGCAGGCCGGCCAGGAAGCCCGGCTGGTCTTGACCGTGATCGGCGTGGCCGCCGGTGCTGCTGGGTTGGGCTGGACCGTGGAGGTTCTAGGTGGGCCCCAGCTGGAGCTGTTGGGGCTCTTCCGGGCTGGATCGGTAGGGTTGATCGTGTACGGGATCGCCCGCTACCAGCTGTTCGACATCGATCTACGGACCAAGCGGTGGACGGCTATGGGGGGAGCCGGTCTGGCAGGCATCGCCCTAGCGGCGGCTGCCTGGGTCGTCCTGACCCGCTTGAGCATCGCCCCTGCACTGCCCGCGGTCGGCGCCGTGATCGTGGGTGCGGCCGCCTTCCTTCCGGCGTTGCACGTGGCCTACCGGGTCGCCGATCGGATGGTGCCCGGGGTCCAGGCCGACGGTGAGCACACCTACCTGCGCAAGCTGCAGGTCTACCGGGCGGCCGTGGAGGAGCACCTGGGCCAGGGCCGGCCCGCCAAGCCTGAAGCTCCAGAGCTTGCCAAGCTTCGCGATCATCTCGGTCTGACAGAGCGCGACCACAACGTCGTCGTCACGCTGGCCACCGCCGAGGCCGAGCCGGGTCAGCACCGGCCGGCCCTGGAGCCCGGCAGCCGGGCCTTCGGCAAGTACGAGCTCGAG
>CAZBKU010000023.1:0-20083 GCA_964492585.1 uncultured Thermoplasmatales archaeon
GGTCCTGGATTGCGTCTGGATTAGCACCTATGTAGCCGCAGACTCTGGACCAGCGTCCCTTCGGAATCGCGGCCGCCTTACCGAGGACCCTCAGCCTGCCTTCACGAGGGACGGTCACGCCGGCGCGATGGCGCTGTCCTTCGGGCAGTTGGTTCCTGTCAAGACCTGCTCGTCTCGCAACGCGGTTGCTGAACAGGCAGGCACCGAAGAGGAGTCGCAGTGGATGGGTCACGTCTTCACGGGGGACCCCATGCTCGTGGAGCGTGTTCAGGGCCTCGACGAACCGCATGTGGATGTACTCGTTGTGCTCCACGATCCCAGGGAACGCGATCGCCTCGGCCCCCGGGAAGGTGACGCTCTCGGTGAAGTAGTTCGTCACGGGATCTTCGAGATGGACGACGCCCTCGATCGGACCCTCGTTGGCGATCTCATCGAGTTCCTCGACGGAACAACTCGCTGACCCGTCCTCGGGGTGTAGAGACGCAGCGACATGAGCTAGAACCTCGAGGCGGAGGGCTGCTGACGCGTTCTCAGGGAGCAGCTGGAGTGCGGCGATCGAGCGGACCACGCCCGCTGGATCCTTGCCGGCCAGACGGGTCTGCAACGGCAGTGTGACGTCGGAGAGTCCGGGGGAAGTCCCGAATGCCATGGCTACCGCCTGCCCTCTTCGGCATCGTTGGTGGTAGCTCCCCCGCTATCTGGCTCGAGGGTACCGGCCCGCTCCAGAACGCCTAAGGGCCCCGGGCCTATCGCGCCGCCGTGGCCGAGGGCCTCTCAATCCTGCAGGCGCTAGTCCTTGGCGTGGTCCAGGGCATCACCGAATGGCTACCGGTCTCCAGCTCGGGCCACCTCGTCATCGTCCAGGAGACCCTGGGCCTGGAAGCCACGCTCTTCTTCGACCTGCTCCTGCACGTCGGGACCCTGCTCGTCGTGCTGGTCTTCTACCGGGAGACCGTGGCCGGGATCCTGACCGGCCTCATCCAGGCCCCCGGGGAGCTGGCAGGTGGTCGATCCTGGCGCGAGGTGTGGTTGAGTGACCCCCATCGCCGGCTGGCCCTGCTGGTCATCGTCGGCAGCGTGCCGACCGCCGTGATCGGCCTGGCCTTCGAGGACGTGTTCGTCGGCTTCTTCAGCTCGCTGCTCGTCGTCGGTGGGGCCCTGATCGCCACGGGGACCTGGCTGATGCTCAGCCGCCTGGCCTCCGAGGCCGAGCAGCCGCCGCGGGTCGGATGGCGGGCTGCTCTGGCCATCGGCGCGCTCCAAGGCCTGGCGATCATCCCCGGGGTCTCGCGCTCCGGGGCGACCATCGGCGGGGCCCTGCTCCTGGGCGTCGAGCGTGAGCTGGCCGTCCGCTTCAGCTTCCTGTTATCGGTCCCGGCCATCCTGGGGGCCACGATCCTCCAGGCCGACGGGGCAGCCCTGGCCCTGGCCTGGGCCAACCTGCCAGCCTACACGGCCGGTGTGGTGGTCAGCGTGCTGGTCGGGTACGGGGCCCTGGCCCTTCTCGTCTACATCGTCAAGCAGGAGACCTTCCACCGGTTCGCCTGGTACTGCTGGCCGGTGGGCGGGTTGGTGCTGTGGCTCGCCATCTAGGTAGGAACCACGAAGTCACGGAGTCGCGGAGACGGGTGGCAAGGCCAGGAGGGTTGCGATCCTTCGCCAGCTCAGGGGGGATCAGGCTTCGACACGTACCCTCTCCCAGCCGGGGCCAGAGCCTCTGGACGACGGCCCGATGGTGGTCCGGTACAATCCATAGACGCTCCGTGCCTCCGTGTCCCCGTGGTCGCCGGTCCCTTGACGCCAACCTTCTTGGCGTGCCAGCTCTTGCCACGCTCATGGCTGAGCGTATCACCGTCGAGGACAGGGACCAGGCGACGATCGTGACCATGCAGGACGGGAAGGTCAATGCGCTCTCGCGCGACTTCCTCGGTGACCTAGGCGCCAAGCTCGAGAAGGCGTGCGCCCAAGAGCAACCGGTGATCCTCACGGGCAGCGGGGGCTACTTCTCGGCCGGCCTGGACCTCAAGGAGGTCCCGACCCTGGACGAGGAAGGGCTGCGCGACCTCCTGGAAAAGTTCAAGGGCGCGGTCAAGCCGATCCTCAAGGCACCGGTGCCGGTCATCGCCGCCATCGACGGGTTCGCCATCGCCGGCGGCGCGATCATCGCGCTCTCCTGCGACTACCGGGTGGCCGCTCCGGACGCTGAGATCGGCGCCACCGAGCTGCAGGTCGGCATCCCGTTCCCGCCGACCGACCTGGACCTGTTCACCGGTCGCCTGCCGACGGCCACCATCCGCCGGACCATCCTGAACCCGAACCGGTCCAAGGGGCAAGAGGCCCTGGAGCTGGGCTGGGTCGACGAGCTAGCCGACGACGCCGTCGACGGCGCGCTCGAGGCCAGCCAGACCCTGGGTGGGACCAACCCGGCGGCCTTCCAGGACCTGAAGGCTCAGCTCAACGAGCCGATCGTCTCGACGTGGGACAGCTTCCTGCAGGAGGACTTCGACCGGTACGTCGACATGCTCCAGTCCGAGCAGACCCAGGCCGCCATCATGCAGGGCATCCAGAACGTGATGGGTGACTAGCCCACCCGAGACCGCAGCCCGACGGCCACGATCCCTGCGACCACGGCCATCGCCACCGCCCCGACACCGGGGACCGCCTCGGTGTCGTCGGCCTGGGCCGGGTCCAGCGCCTCGTCCTGGTCAGGCACCAGGAAGGCCCCCTGCGTGATCGACACAGGCCCTACGCGTACCGTGTCCCAGGGCTCGGCCTCCTCGCGTTCCTTGTAGTCGATGAGGAGCTTGCCTTGACCCTCGGGCACGGCCGGTAGGGTCACCGTGGCCTCCTGGCCTGGCGCCAACGGGGGCACCTGGAGGGCGTGCTCCTCGCCGCTGGCGTCGACCACGGTCAAGGTGGCCTCGGTCAGGTTCCCGTACCCGCGGTTGACCACCGTCGCTTCCAGGGTCTCGTCGTCCATGGCCGCGTAGCGGATCTCCGGGAAGGCGCCGTACCGTTCGACGTTGAGGAAGGCGTGCATCAGCCCCTGCCACGACTCGCGTTCCTGGCGTTCGACGTCGTCGGTGGTCAGAGGTTGACCCCAGAGCGCGACAGCGCCTCGACCGCTCATCTCGTACCCGAAGGCCACGGCCCCCGTGTACTGGTAGACGGTGTCGACACTGGAACCGCTGGCCGGGTAGATCGTCGACCAGATCGGTCCACAGTCCTCCCGGACCGAAGGGAAGGCCTCGTCGCAGACCCGCTCGAGGACCTGCTTGTCGGCCGGGTCCCAGCCCTCGACCCCGTACGGGTAGAGCCAGAGGTTCCCACAGCAGTGGACGCTGGCGTAGTAGTCCGGCCGGGTCTTGTTGAGCCAGTCCATGTTCACCTGGGTCTCGGGCTCGCTGGCCGGGTGCGGGCCCGGGTTGTTCATCACCGGGCTCTCGTCGACCTCGCCCCAGTCCACGGGGTAGTTCCGGTTGATGTTGACGAGGTTGGCGTTGAGCCGGCCCATGGCGTGGCTACCGTCGGGGTTGACCATGGGCATGACCCAGGTGTGGCGGTTCTCGACGATCCAGGTGGCCGTCTCGTTCTGGTCGTACCCGTCGGCGAACTTGCTGGCCAGGTGCAGGACGAAGTAGACGGCGCTGTACTCGTTGGAGTGGGTGCCGCCGTCGACCCAGACGACCTCGCGCTGGTCCAACGGGACCCCGTCGCCGGCCTCGATCGCGTCGACGTCGGCGATCTCGAGCATCCAGAGGTCCAGGCCCATCACGCTCTTGCCGGCGCTGTGGAGCTTGACCAGGTCGGGGTGCTCGTCGGCCAGGCGTTGGACCTCGGCGGTCAGGATCGGGTAGTACGGGTAGACGGTGGCTGGGCCGACCTCGTTGAGCGGCGGCTCGACGCCGGGATCGGTCGACTCGCCCTCCACGTTGATCGGGAACCCGTCGTCACCGTAGGGTCCCATGCCGGCCGTGGCCGTGCTCGCCAGGAGGATGAACAGGGCCAGACCCACCAAGGCGCCTCGCATGCGCTTGAGGGGGTCTCAGGCCGCTTAAGCGTTGGCCTACCCCTGGGTCGGCTTGTACCCATCGACGACGAAGCTGGGCCCACCGACCTGCCGGACGTAGCCGACGTGGCTGATGACGTCGTCGGGGTGGGTGGTGGTGTCGGAGTAGGTGACGTGGAGGTTGCCCTCACCGTCGATGGTGGACTCGAAGAAGTCCCCCAGGCGTCGGTCGCTGTTCTCGTCGCCCTGGACGCTGCCGGCCTGGCAAGCGGTGCCCGACTGGCAGATGGCCCCCACGTGGTGGCCCTCCTTGAGCACGTACCCGTGGGCCTCGGGCCCCTCGTCGTCGGCGTCGAGGGCGGCGACCGTGACCACGCTCCACCGGCGGTCCTCGGGTCCGGCGTCGCTGGGCGGCGGTGTGGGGGTCGCGAACACGCTGAGGGCCACGCGGCCCTGGCTGCCGGCGCTCACCCAGGGCCAGACGAGGGTGTGCTCGTCGGTGTCGTTCAGGGCGTGGGCGACATCGCCGGAGAGCTCGTGGATCCACGGCCAGGTCTCGCCCTTGTCCGGGCTGCCGGCCAGGTAGAGCTCGGTCTCGTTGACCTCCCAGACCGTCCAGACGTTGCCGGCGCTGTCGACGGCCGGCTCGGTCATCCGCTCGAACTCGTCCTCGTGACCGGTGACCGTGCGCATCTCCCAGGTGGCGGCCTCGTCGGTGCTCACAGCGATGCTGCCGCCGCAGCCGGCGTAAAGGGTGCCGTCGTGGGGGCTTGCGACGAAGTCGCCGCCGCAGGGTCCCGGGATGGCGCCGCGTTGCTCCCAGACGATCCCGTCCTGGCTGGCGTAGACGTGCCGGTCGGGGGTCGGGGCCAGGTAGTTGGCTGTGAAGTAGACCGTGTCCTCGTGGCTGGCCAGCCACTGGCGGTCGACGGCCCCGTTGCTGGCCAACGGGTTGCCTTCGACCCAGGTCTGGCCGTCGTCGTCGCTCCAGTCCACGCTGGCCGAGGCCAGGGCCTCGAGGTCGGTGCGGTAGATCCGGTCCTCGGCGACGGTGAAGTCGGGATCGCTGACGCCGAACCCGGCGCCTCGGGGTCCGTCCCCGTCGGCCATGGGGGTGCCGATGTGCTGGAAGGTGTCGCCGCCGTCGGTGGAGCGCCACAGGTAGGATTGGCCGTTGGCCGGGGTGAGAAGCTCGCTACCGGGGTGGGTGGGATCGTCGCTGGGATGGTAGTGGGTCCACCCGGGGTGGGCGCTGATGAGGATCGTCCCCTCGTCGGTGACGGCGATGACGGGCTCGCCGCCCGCCCGGGTGTCGTCGATCACCGAGGGTTCGGAGAACTCGAACGCGTGGACGATGCCGTCCCCCTGGCCGGGGGACCCGGGCGTCGTCTCGTCGTCACCGGAGATCTGGTCGACACAGCCGGTCAAGACGACCGATCCGATCAGCAACAGGGCCAGGGCTCTCGCGCGCATCATCCCTCAAGGGCTCCCGGGGGGTTTTGAACCTTCCTGCCCAGCGGTCATCACACACGTCGGTGACCTGGCGGCTCGGGTCACCCTTGTCGCGGGAGGATCCCGGCCTGGACCAGGCTGGGCCCGGCGTCCATCCGGACGTAGCCGACATGGCTGATCACATCCTCCGGGTGGGTGGTCGTATCAGAGTAGACCACATGGAGGCGGCCCTCGGCATCGATGGTCGATTCGAAGAAGTCGCCCAACCGCCTGTCGCTGTTCTCCTCACCTTGGACGCTGCCGGCCTGGCAAGCGGTGCCCGACTGGCAGATCGGGCCTTCGTGGTGGCCGTCGGCGACCAGGTGGCCGGCGGTCATGGGCCGGTCGGTGTCGGCGCCCAGGGCGACCACGCTGGCCACGCTCCAGACCCGGTCGCTGGGTCCGGCATCGCTGGGCGGGGCCGTCGGGGTGACGTACGCGCTGACGGCCACGCGTCCCCGGCTGCCGGCGCTCACCCAGGGCCACACGGCGGTCATCTCGCTGGTGTTCCCGAGGGTCTGGCGAAGCTCGTCGGTGACATCATGGACCCAGGGCCAGCTCTCCCCCTGATCGGGGCTGCCGGCCAGGTAGACCTGGGACTCGTTGGCTTGCCAGGTGATCCAGACGTTGCCGGCGCTGTCGACGGCCGGTTCCATGAGCGAACCGTTGATATCCTGGACGTGGTCGGGCACGCGGCTGACGGTCCACGTGGCACCGTTGTCCAGGCTTGCGGCCACCCCTGACCCGCACCCGGCGTAGAGCTCGCCACCCGGCCCAGCGTTGATGTCGCCCCGGCAGGGGACGTCGCCCACGCGTTCCCAGGTGATCCCGCCGTCGGTGGAGCGCAGGATCCGGTGGTCGGTGAAGTAGTTGGCTGTGAAGTAGACGGTCTCCTCGTAGCTGGTCAGCCACTGACGGTCCACAGCGCCACCGCTGGCCACCGGGTTACCCTCGATCCAGGTCTTGCCGTCGTCGGTGCTCCACGAGACGCTGGCGCTGGCCAGGGCCTCCAGGTCGGTGTGGTAGAGCTTGTTGGACGGCGTGACCGTGAGGTCGGGGTCGCTGACCCCGAACCCGGCCCCTCGCGGCCCCTGGCCCTGGCTCTCGTTGGCCGGTAGGCCGATATGCGTCCAGGTCGACCCGTCGTCGGTGGAGCGCCAGAGGTAGGATTGGCCGCTGGCCGGCTCGATCAGTTCGGTGCCCAGGTGTGTGGGATCCTCGGAGGGGTGGTAGTGGGTCCAGCCGGGGTGTGCGCTGACGATGACGCTCCCGTTGTGGGTGATGGCGATGACGGGTTCCCCACCCGCCCGGGTGTCGTCGATGATCACGGGCTCGGTGAAGGTGATCTCTGCCGGGTCCAGGGGTTGGCCGTCAGGGCCTGTGGGCAGGTCCCGGCGGTCTGTGTCGACCTGGTCACCGAGGCAACCGGCCAGGGCGAAGATCAGGAGCAGGCCGGTGGCCAGGAGGGCGCGTCGCATGGTGGCCCTGGAGGAGAGGTCGTTGGCATAAGCGTTGTTGGACGTTGCTGGGGGACCAGCCCCATGACGGCTGCCCTTGGCGATCCTGTGGGCGGTCCTAAGAGGGTTGCGAACATTCAACAGCCCCGGCCCCGCTAGGCTACCCAGGGTCTCCCATGGACATCATCGTCAGCGGTTCCACCGGTTTGGTCGGTCGCGCGCTCGTCCCGTACCTCGAGGATGCCGGCCACGAGGTCACCCGCTTGGTGCGTCCTGACACACCCGAGAGCGCAGATGGGATCCCGTGGGACCCGGCCTCCGGTGACCTCGAGCAGGCCCGGCTGGAAGGCTACGACGCGGTCATCCACCTTGCCGGCGAGACCATCGACCAGCGGTGGACGAAGAAGACCAGGCAGCGGATCCGCGACAGCCGGGTCCAGGGCACCCGCTTGCTGGCAGGGGCCCTGGCCAAGCTGGACGATCCCCCGGAGGTCATGATCTCGGCCTCGGCCGTGGGCTACTACGGTGACCGGGGCGACACGTGGCTGGAGGAGGACGCGGCCCCCGGCGACCTGTTCATCTCGGAGGTCTGCCGCCTGTGGGAGGAGGCCTCCCTGGCTGCGGCCAAGAACGGCGTCCGGGTCGTCAACAGCCGGACGGGGATCGTGCTCTCCGACCAAGGCGGGGCCCTGACGAGGATGCTCCCGCCGTTCAAGCTCGGCTTGGGCGGCCATCTTGGCTCGGGTGAGCAGTACATGCCCTGGGTCACCCGGGCGGACGTGGTCCGGATCTTCGAGCACATCCTGGAGACCAAGGATCTCGAGGGCCCGGTGAACGTGTGCACGCCCGAGCCGGCGACCAACAAGGAGGTGACCGACGCCCTGGGATCGGTGCTGGGGCGTCCCACGCTCTTCTGGGTGCCCGGGTTCGCGGTGCGCCTCATGTTCGGTCAGATGGGCCAGGAGCTGCTGTTGGCCAGCGATCGGATGCGGCCGGCCAAGCTGGAGAAGAGCGGGTACGACTGGCGGCACCCTGACCTGGAGGCCGCCCTGGCCGACGTGTTGGCCGACGGCTGACCGCCGGCCCTTGGACGTTCCTCTATGAGATCACAAGGGGCCGGTCCAGCCACCCAGGCCGCCTTGGCCTTGCCGCTCGGAGGTGGCCTTGTCACCGACACGCCACAGGATGCCACCGGCGACGACGGCGGTCACGCCGAGCCCGGCCAGGAACGGGATCGAAGCCTTGAGCGGCGCCGTGCCGTCCACGGCGGTGCTCTCGGCGTCTGGCGCCTCGCTCGTCTCGATCACCGGCGAGCCTTCGGAGGGCAGCTGCCAGACGGCACCCGCCGTCACCAACCCGATCGCGCCGAGCGCGATCAGGATGGAGCCGGCAGCTTTGCGGCGGAACCCGGTCTCCCGGTCGCTTCGCTCTTGCATAGACGCACACCTCATCTGGGCCCCACACCTCGTGGGACCCCCCACAGCAGACACTTGGGGGGCCAAGCATCATGAAGATTCTCTCCCGGTTATCGAAGTGAACGCGGAACCGATGGCCAGCCGACGGGATGACGCCTAAAGGCGCCCCCCTAGAAAGCTAGGTCTCCAAGGGAGGAACCTATGAACGAGATGGTTAGGACGGTAGGTCTGAACGCTGGCGGACACGACCGTCCTCACGGGTGACCACACAGGAGGGGCTTCCGATAACGCCTCGGGCCGGCAGGGCTTTTGGGGCCCTGGCCTGTTGACCAGACGATGCCCACGGTAGAGGTCGGCGACCAAGCGCCCCGGTTCGAGCTCGAGGATCACCGGGGCAAGCCACGCACGCTCGACGAGTTCCTCGGCCGACCGTTGATCCTCTACTTCTACCCGGGTGACTTCACCCCCTTTTGCACGCGAGAGGCCTGCCAGTTCCAGGACGCGATGACCGACCTGGATGGGCTGGGCATCCAGGTCGTCGGGGTCAGCAACGACCCTCCCGAGAAGCACGCCGAGTTCCGGGAGGCCTACGACCTCACCTTCCCGCTCCTCTCCGACCCGGAGGGGGAGGTGATCGAGGCCTACGGGTGCGACGGGTTCTTGGGCACCAACCGGGTGACCTTCCTGCTGGACCCCGAGGGTAAGGTCCTCGAACGTATCACGGGCTTGTTACCCGGCACGCACATCCGCAAGGCCCTGGAGGCCTCAAGGCAACGGTGAGACCGACACCGTCGAAGGTAGGACTGATATGCTGGGCCGTGCGATGGTCACCCTGAAGGGCCTCTTGACCATGCGTGACCTAGATCCTGGTGTCCGGATCCTCGACCCAGACGAGACCGCCGAGACCATCGCCGGCGAGGATCTGGTCGTGGTCCTCTTCTACGCCGACTGGTGCGGCTTCTCCGCCCGGTTCATCGGCCCGTTCAAGGAGGAACGCGAGGACCTGCCCGGCACGGTCGTCGCGGCCAACCTCGCGTCCAACACCGACCCCCGATGGGATCGCTACCATGTCCAGGCGGTCCCCACCCTGATCGCGTTCCGCCACGGTGAGCCTGTGGCCCGAGCCGACGCGATCCCCGGGAGAGGCCTAGGTCCCGACCACCTCGAGGACCTGGTCGACCGGCTCTCCGGCTGATCCCGTCGGCGTGACGAAGGCTCGCCACGTCGACAGGGGCCTTGACACCTGGACCCCGGTCGCCTAGCTCCCCGAGGCCAACGCTTATAGCTGGGGTCTTGGCGGACCTAGGAGGTACCCAGACCGGGGGACCCCGCGGTCAGGCCCACCACGTTCGCCGATCTCCGCCGTCAGGCGGCTTGCCGCCGTCGGGGTCCCTCGCCTGGGCTCTCTCCCTTCATGTGCGTTTCTACGCACTAGATTCGAATCTCCTTGGGCAATGTCTATATGATGTGTTGTTTATCTAACATTGAAGTGAGATAGGCGTCGTAAGCGCCGCCGACTCGTCCGATGATGTGAGGTATATAACACATGGCCGAAACCGTTTCCGTCGCCGAGACACAGTACGGGACCGCTACCCAGCCGACGCTCGACTGCCCCGCCTGTGGAGCAGACGGCTTCGACTGCGAGGCCTGCCTCCACCAGCACCTGATCTCGACCCACGGGGTCCGGTACAGCCAGGTGTTCGGCCTGACCCCAGGCGAATGGTCGCAACCCTGCCCCTCGTCCAACGCGGGGTCCGTGCTCGGGCTGTAAGCCTCCCTCGCATCCCCCCGTCCTACACCCCCTGGGGCCGGTTCGATCCCGCGCCCCAGCGGGTGATCCTTCCCCACCAGCCCCCTCGAAGCCTTATTGACTTGGCCCACCATAGGCTATCCAGCATGGCTCCGGAGACCTCCCAGCAGATCGCGACCCGGGACTTCAAGGCCGACGATGCCGAGGACGTCCACGAGATGATCCAAGAGCTGGCCGACGCCCGGGGCCGGTTCGAAAGCCACCTCGTCCTCCGCGGTGACTTCGCCGGCCACTTCCCGGCCTACGTCAACGCCGTGACCAAGGGTGGGGCCGGCACCGTCCGCATCGCCGAGATCGACGACGAGCTGGCCGGGGTCGCCATCGCCGTCGAGAGCCAGCGGGATCCCTGGCTGCCCGCCCAACGCTCGGCCGAGCTTCGGGCCATCTACGTGGCCCCCGACCATCGTAAGGCAGGCGTGGCCACCAGCCTGATCGAAGATATCGCGGACTGGGCCCGCGACCGGGGTCTCGACAACGTCAGCGTCCACACGTTCGCCGACCACCCCGAGGAGGCCGAGGCGCTCAAGGCCGTCGGGTTCCAGGAGTACCGCGTGCAACTAGAGCTGCCGCTGGACGAGTGAGGCGTGTCTGTGATCCGGCGCTCCTTCATCTTCCTCAGCGGGGTCGGGCAGACCACCGAGAACCAGCTCTGGCGCCGGGGCATCACCGATTGGGAGACCTACCACCAGGCCGACACCGACCAGCTCCCTGAGCGGATCCGCCGCCACCGTGATATGCACACCAGCCACCTCGAGCAGGCCCAGGACGCCCTGGACCAGGGCTCGACGGCACCGTTCGCCGATTGGCTGCCGCCCAACCAGGCCTGGCGTCTCCTTGACGAAACCGGCGGCCGTACCCTCTACCTCGACATCGAGACCACCGGACTGTCCTACAAACAGGGGGGTCGGACCACCGTCGTCGGCGGGCACATGCCGGCCACCGGCACCACCCTGCTGGTCAAGGACCAGGATCTGTCGGCCGACCGGGTCCAAGCGATGCTCGACGAGGCACAGCTGGTGGTGACCTTCAACGGCAAACGGTTCGACATCCCGTTCCTGGAGCGCGAGTTCGATGTGGACGCCAGCCACCTCCCGCACCTGGACCTGATGCACGCGCTCAAGAAGGTCGGGATCCGTGGCGGGCTCAAATCCATCGAGCAACAGCTGGGCCTGGCCCGACCCGAGGAGGTCGACGGCCTCGGTGGCTACGAGGCCGTGCTGCTCTGGAAGGATTGGCAGCGCGGTCAGCGGTCGGCGTTGGAGAAGCTTCTGACATACAACCGGGAGGACGTGGTCAACATGGTGCCCCTGGCCGAGATCGCCTACGAGAAGCTCAAGGCCAAGACCTTCGATCAGCACCACGCCAAGGACGCTCGGGCCTGACCCGGCGAACCATCGATCTCCCCGGGGCGGCCGGAGCTTTCGGGCACCTCTGGCCCCTACCTTGACGAGGTCTCGAGTCTCTGGCCATGCGTGGGTGAGTGGCCGAGCCTGGAGGAGGACCTCCGGGACCCCGTGGCCGACGCTTTGCGCGACCAGGGGTACAGCGTCCGGCACGAGGTCTGGATCAACGGCAGGATCGCCGACCTGTACGCCTTCGACGACGACGGCACGACCCTGGCCGTCGAGCTCAAGCTGACCGACTGGCAGAAGGCCTGCGTCCAAGCCATGGCCTACCAACTGGGCGCCCTCTACACGTACGTCGCCCTGCCGATGCAGGTGGTCCCCCGTGCCGTCCGCAACGCCGACACGCTCAAACGGCACAACATCGGCTTGATCGGCGTGGCTCCACCCGAGGCTGAGGTCCCGGGTTTCGAGACGGCCGACCAAGCCCCCAGGGGGGCCGACGCGCCGGAGACGACCGGCGACCCCAAGGTCCGGGTCCTCTTCGAGGCCGGGGAGTCCGATCGCTACCTGGGGTTCCTGGCCGAGAAGATCGTCCGGGACGCCAAGCGGCCCAAGCGCCGGCCGACGGTGTTACCGATGGACTAACCGGTGGTCTGGAGCGCGTAGACACCGGTCTGGTAGTCGGCTGCGAAGGTGACACCATCCTTGGCGACAGCGTCCATGGTCACCGGGATGCCGGCCAGGTTGAAGCCCAGGCAGCACTCGGTGGCCGGCTCGAACCCGGTGTCCTGGCTGGGCAGGTAGGCACCGATGACCTCCGGGGCCACCTGGGTCTCGGGCGTCGAGACATCCAGGGTCCACACGCCACCGTGGTAGTGGGAGAGGTGGATGATGCCCGCCTCCATGCGGAAGAAGTGGGCGCTGAAGAGCAGCCCCTGGGAGCCGGTCTCGGCCGGGTTGGTCCAGGTCGATAAGAGCTCCGGGCTGTCCAGCTCGGTCATGTCCAAGATCCACAGCGGGGAGGCGGTCTCGTTGTGCCGCTCCTCGAAGACCTCGCTGCCCACGACCACGATACGCCGGTCGCCGATCCACTCGGCCTCGACGGTGTGGGTGTACCAGGGAGCCTGGTCGCCACCGGGCACCCACTGGCCCACCGGCTGGGGGGCCTCGGGGACCTCGATGCTGAGGACCTGGAGGCCCTGGTAGGCGTACGCGATGTAGAGCAGAGGGCCGGCCTCGGGATCGTGGAAGGCCCGCATATCGTGGGCGTAGACCGACCGCAGACCCCAGGACGGGTAGTTGCCCGGGTTCTCATACTGGGGCGGGTTGGCCAGCTCGGGGCCGACCAAGGTGTACTGGCCGACCTTGACGAGCTGGGGGCCGACGGGGGTCTGGGCCAACTGGAAGGTCTGGACGCCGTAGTTCAGAGCGAAGACGTAGATCGTCCCGTCGATGGTGATCGTCTCGATGGTGTGGACGCCGCCCTCGACCGGCAGGTAGCTGACCTGCTCGGGAGCGGTGGGATCGCTGACGTCGATGACCCGGATGCCGGGCTCCATGTTCTCGAGATCGCCCTCGTTGGCCAGGAAGACCCACTGACCGTCCTCGCTGACGGTGATGCTCCGGTCGCCGCCGACGGCGTTCTCCTGGCGGAACTCACCCAAGACGGTCATGTCACTGGGATCGGAGACGTCCAGGATCGAGAAGCCTGGGTTGTCCCCCAGGGTGGAGGCGGCGAAGAGCAGGTCCTCGCGGATCGCCAGGGCGTGGGTGCCCGACTGCTGGCCGGCCTCGGCCAGGGGCTCGTGGTCGAGCAGCTCCATGTCGTAGCCGACGTCGTGCTCGGAAGGGGCGGCGTGGTCGTGCTCTGGCCCATCGGCGGTCATCTGCTCGAGGAGATCGGCCCTCTGGGGAACGTCGACCCCATCGTCGGTGCCGTTGGTATCCTCGCTGGTCCCCAGGCAACCGGCCAGGCCGACCGTGAGGAGCATGAGAGCGATCGCGACCGGTCGAAGCATCGGGCTGGGAGCGGACGGGCACCCTCTTGAGCTTTTGGGCCTCACGGTTGCCCAGTCCAGGCTCACCCCTGCTGGTAGACCAGCCGGGTGTGACCCACGCGGATCACATCGCCCTTGGAGAGGTGGACCCGACCCCCTTGCGGGAGCCGCTCGTAGTTCACGAACGTGCCGTTGGAGCTGTGGATGTCCACCAGGCTATGGCCAGCCGGGGCCACGTGGATCTCGGCGTGGTGGTTGGAGACGTAGGGATCGTGGCCGAGGACCAGGTCCCGGTCGTCGTCGCGGCCGATCCGCCACCGCGCATCCTCCCCAGCAAGCTCCAGGACCGAGCCCTCGTCGGGCCCGTCGAGGATCAGGAGCCTTGCGCCCTGGACCTCCGGGGCCTGATCCGGGTCCGGGCCAGGCACCTCGTCGTCCAAGGTGGCCGGCGATCCAGAGGCCTCGGGACCCCCCTCGGGTTCCAGCCGGCCCAGGCGCTGGAGGGCCACGGAGAGCGCGTAGAGGTGCTGGGGGACCACCTGGTACTCGATCACAGGTCCGGTCTCTCGACGGCCATGCATGGACTTCACGAAGCCCCGATCCTCCAAGCGTTCGACGTGCTTGAGCGCGTTCTGGCGGGTCATCTCCAGGGCATCGGAGAGCTCCTCACCGTACCGGGGACGGGTCAGGAGGTGCAGGAGCTTGAGCCGGTTGGCGTGGGAGAGGGCCTTGAAGTCCTCTGCCAGCTCGTCGATCCGATCCAGGACCGCAGGGGGCTCGTCGGTCATCCCGGTCTCACGTCTGCCAGAGCCTCCAGGAAGGCTTGAGCGTTCGGGTACCTCCTGGAGGGGTCACTGGAGGTGGCCTTGGCCACCACCGCCTTGAGCGGTTCGGGCACGGTGTTCTCGACCTCGACGGTGCGTCCCTGTCTCGGCGGGGATCCGTACAGGGCCTCGTAGAGGACGGCGCCACAGGCGTACACGTCGCTGGCCTCGGTGTGGGGTTGGCCTTGGGCGACCTCGGGGGCCATGTAGGCCCGCGTGCCGGCTTGTTGGCCTTGGGTCTCGACCACGGTATCGTCGTGGTCCCGGTGCTGCGCGATGCCGAAATCGGCCAGCTTGGCCTGACCGTCGCCGGTGAGCAGGATGTTGGCCGGTTTGATATCGCGGTGGATCAACCCGGCCGCGTGGACGGCCTGGAGGCCCTCGAGGACATCCGAGACGATAGCCCGGGCCCGCTGCCATCGGAGCACGCCCTTGGTCCTCAGCACCTCATCCAGGCTCCCGCCATCGATGTACGCCATGACGATGACCGGTGTCCCATTATCGTCGACGATCTCGTGGAACCGGACGACGTTGGGATGCTGGACCCTGGCCGCCGCTCGGGCCTCCTTGAGGACCTTCTGCTTGAGGGCTTGGTCGTCGATCCAGTGGGCCAAGGGCTCCTTGAGGACGACCAGCCGGTCCCGGGCCCGATCCCTGGCCAGCCAGGTCCGCCCGCCGCCACCCTGGCCGAGCAGGCGAAGGCGCTCGTAGGCCTGATCGACCGTCCTGTCGCTGGGGAGAACCACGGCTTGCTTGGCGAAATGGCGCAGGACCATGTCGCCCTCCTCTCCGATGTCGAAGCGCTCCCGTAAGGCCTCGAGGAACGCTTCATCTTCCTCCAGGGTCCCCCGGGCGATCGACGCCTCGAGAGCTGCCCGGTAAGCATCCAGGCGTTGGCCATAGAGGGTCTCCTCGTGGTCCTCGGAGGCCTCGTCGCGGTCGACGCCGAACAGTCGCCGGGCCACCCGGACGGCCGGGGCCAGGCCCACAGCAGAGACCAGCAGCCCTCCGACAGCGGGGATCGCCAGGCTCGGGGTGACCAAGCTGGTGAGGCTGAACGTGGCCGCGCCACCTGCCACCGCGCCGGTGACCCCGGTGGTGGAGGCCGCCACGCGTTGGGCCCGTTGGGGAAGATCGAAGATGCGCCACCGGGCAAGGCCATAGGTGACCACGCCGACGGCCAGGAGCCGCCAGAGCCCGAGGGTGTCCAGGCGAGGGGCGTTCGTGTAGACGACGTAGCCTTCTGTCAGGCCCCAGAGAAGGGGGAGCACCAGGGCACCGGCGGCGACACGGTAGCGCCACCTGTCCTCGGACCGCCTCGCATCGTTCAACCGGAGAAGGACCCGACCAAGGACCCAGAGCGTCAGGCCCGTGAGGGCCAGGAAGGCCAGCAGGAAAGGCACGTTGCGGTTAACGAAGCCCCACCGCGAGACCCACATCGCGTAGAAGGAGAGGTTGGAGCCGGCTGCGTAGGAGACGTAGAGACCCAGGCCGGTGAACAAGATGAGCGCCCGCCGGGCGATCCGGGGTGTGGGCGCGTTCTCGAGTCCCTGGACCAGGGCGATCAGCGTCACGCCCAGGCTCGCGAAGAACGCGATCTGGGCGACGGTCATCATGGGGCCCCAGGTGACGCTGAGCACCGCGCCACCGGCTTGGACATCTTGGAGGAACAGGCCGGGGGAGACCGCGAAGACGACGGCACCTGCGACCGTGTAGATGCCTGTGGCCAGTCGAGCCAGCCGCCAACCGGCGGACCCGCCGGAAGGACCCGTCTGTTGAGCAGCGAACTCGATCAGGAAGAACGGGAGCGGGAGCAGCGCCGCCGCCGAGAGAAGCATCAGATCCGTGGCCAGGGCCGGGTCGGAGACGATCCGCGTCAAGTTCCCGGTGACGATCTGCAGCCCCCAGGCGACAGCGAACAGGCCCAAGGGCAACGCACCCCAGGGCCTCGAGCGTCCGCCGCCGAGGCTCAAGATCCCAAGACCGGCGATACCGATGCCGCTGGCTAGGGCCCACGCGGCAGCGATCGTCTCCAGGGTTGGAAGCGCCATGGTGGCTCACTCGACGGTACAGGTCGGTTTACACGGCGGCGGCTCGGGCCCGTTGATGGTGAGCCCCACGAGGTAGTCGACCTCGATGTCGGCGTTCTCGCTCGGGGAGGTCCAGAGCGATAAGGTCCAGGTACCGGCTTCGTCGGTCGTGAGCTCGGTGATCTCCCCGGAGATCAGCTGGGTCTCGTTGTCCCCGGACGGCGAGAGGAGGGCGGCCTTGATCACGCGTTCGTCGTCGGACTGCGTCAGGGACACGGTGAGCCGCTCGTCCTCACCGATGGTGAAGGCGTAGGTGTCGAGGTGGTCCCCGGTCTTGCCGACGTGACCGCCGACGCATGGAGAGGTGACGTCGGTCGCGTCAGCCGCGGTGGAGCCCGCATCCGTGCCGGTCCCCGCATCACCAGGGCCCAGCGCGTCCAGCTCCAGCGTCTGGAGGTCGAAGCGATACAGACCGCTGCTGGAGCGCTCCTGATCGGAAGGGGCAGGGGACCCACGGGGCTCCAGGCCCAGGAAGACCTGGGAGGACGCCGGAGCTGCAAGACCCAGATCCAACGTCAAGCCAGGCGCGATGGGTCTCGTGGTCGCATCCACCAGGCCGGGGCGTAGGGCCAAGGTCACATCTGCCAGGACGCCACCCCCGACCATGGCCTGGTAGCACCTGGGACGGTCTTTGGACGACGACAGCCTGTACCAATCGGCATCCCCGGGCGGAACCAGGATCCCGTCGTAGGTCCCTTCGCCAGGGAGCTCGGTGGCGTGCCCAGGGCTATCGCCGGCATCCTGACCCGTCCCGGCGTCCCCTATGGGGACCCCCGAACCGACACCCGCCGTGACCAAGACCAGCGCCATCATCACCCCGCTCCTTCGTGGTCTCATCAGGTACGCCTCCCGGTCTCCAAGAAGGGCGCTCCGATGACCATAAGGGTTTGGAGGGTGCAACCGGCCAGTTACTCCGGTGTCGGGCCCCCAGATGCCATCCTCCACCGGGAAACGCTTAAACAGAACTTGCGCTTTGGCAGGCTCCCGACCCGGCCATCCAGGCTGGTGTCACGACCCGTTGGGCCCGTGGGGTAACTTGGCATCCTTGCGCCTTCGGGTCGCGTTGATTCCGGTTCAAATCCGGACGGGCCCATCCTCGCTCACGTCCGTTCGCTCGGCTGGGCCCGTCCTCTCGCGAGACAGCTCTTCGATCAAAGTCCCAGCTGTCTCGCGATCCGGACGGGCCCTCAACATACTAGCGAGGATGGGCCTGGGCGGATTTGAGCGCAGTTCAATCCGCAGGTCGCTATATCGACCATAGCGCGACCTGCGGAGAGCCCGAGCCGGAACCCCGGTCAGGGCTCGGGCGGAATCCGGACGGGCCCATCTTCGCTCGCTTCGCTCGGCTGGGCCCGTCCTCTCCAGACGTCCAGCATCACGGCGGCGCCTGGACCTCGGGATCTGCCCGAACCGCCCAGCTGCGCCGGTTCGGGCGCTAGCTAGACAGCTTCCTAACGTTGTTCCAGCTGTCTGGCGATCCGGACGAACCTACCGCAGATGCTATCGGGACGCGGTCCTACCCTGAGAGGCTTAACGTGGACCGCCCGAGGGAAGCCTCCGGATACATCCAGCGACCGGGCAGCCCCGACGTCGGCCCAGCGACCGCGCGAGCGACCATCCGGTCACTCGATACAGGTGGGTTTGCACGGCGGCGGCTCGGGCCCGTTGATCGTGACCCCGCCGATGTAGGCGACGGGATCGTCGGTCGAGCCTGTCTGGAAGGAGAGGTACCAGGTCCCGGCCTCCTCGATGGTCACGTCCTCGAACTCGCCATCGGTGATCGAGGCCACGACCTCCCCGACCGGGGAGATGAGCTCAAGCTCGAGGGGCGTGGAGCCGACCTGGATCAGGGAGAGCCCCAGGTGCTTGTCCTCGCCGATCTCGAAGCTGTAGACATCAGCGGTGTCGCCCTTCTTCGGGAAGAGGTGCCCGGCCTGGCAGATCCTCGGCAGCGGTGTAGCGCCGTCCGGATCGTCTCCTGCGTCACCGTCGCCTCCTTCGTCCCAGGGCAGCTCGAACACCGTGAACGCCTGGAGCTCGAAGGTGTAGTCGCCGGTGTCTAGGAGGCTTGAAGCCTCGATGCCGAGGAACGCGGTGTCGGTGGGCTCGACCGCCATGGCCATGTCGAGCACCTTGCCGGGTTCCATGTTCCGGCTGACCGCCGGGTCGAGCTGGCTGTCGGGAGAGAGGGTGACCGTCGAGGCGATGTCACCGTGGACGATGACCCTGAGGCAAACGGTGTGATCCTCCTCGATGTCGAGACGATACCAGTCGTCGTCCGCTGTGGTGATGGTGCCGTTGTAGGTCCCCTCGCCAGCGAGCACCGTCGCCTCCTCTGGGCTGTCACCTGCGTCGTCGCTTGCACCCGGATCGGCCGTGGTCGGTGGCGATGCGGCCCCGATGAGGAGCACCAGCATCCCCACAGCGATGACCCTGCGTAGGCTAGGTTCCAACTCTCCCACCAGTACGAGTGGATGCTCGAGCCGGTTGATAACCGTTACCGGGGCTCGGACCCTAGTGACACCATCCCAGCCGACCCGCCCGTGGTGTTCGAAGGATCCAGCCGCCGCTGGGGGATCGTTGAGAAGTAAGGAAAGAAGGCGAGGTTACGTCCGGCCCTCGCCCAGGCCGGTGTCCGGGTCTCAGGCCTCTTTGGCTTTCTCCTTCTTGAACTCCTCTTGCTCGAAGTAGAGCGCGAGGGCCTCGGTCACTGCCTCGGAGATCTGTGTGCCCGTCAGAAGCTTCAACGAGTGAAGCTTCATGTAGAAATCACTAGGGATGCGGACCTTCATCTCCCGAATCTCCGCATCCTCCTTGTTGCGTTCGATGTACATAGTGCCGCTCACCGCCGCCTGCAAGGCAGCACTACCCTCTTCTGTCAGGACCGGGGCTTAAAGGTTGTCACTCAACGTGTCGAAGGACCGGCGGTCTGACAACCCCTATAGATACCTATCGGGCAAGGGGACCGGCACAAACGACTTAAGGGACCGGGTCAGCGCGGCCGGCCTGGCTACCCGATCTCCTCTCTGGCCTGGACGTGCCAGCTCCCGGTGAAGCTCTGGAAGTCCAGGAACACCCGCCAGGTCCCAGGGTCACCCTGGAGGTAGCGGGCGGTCTCCAGGTGGTCGGAGACGGTGGCGGTGCCCTCGTAGACCAGATCGGCCTGACCGTCGAGGATGGTGATCGCCACGGTCCCGTCGGAGGTGGTGGGTGCCGCCGAGAGCTCCAGGAACACCGACTCGGCCTCCGGGGAGACGTTGAACGTCAAGGCCTCACGATCCGTGACCTCGGTCTCCTCCCCGGACCAACGTCCGACCTCCTGGAGCTCGCCGTGGGAGAGGAACGCGATTGCCAGGACCGCCAGGGTCACGATGGCCACCGCGCCGACGCCGATCCACAACCGCCGGTGGGAGCGTTCCCGGTCGGGCAAGGGCTTGCCGGTCAGCTCGGCGGCCAGGCGCTCGGGCGGTCCGATCTGGGCGGTGGCCTGGACGTAGTGGGTCCAGTCGAGGTCCCCGGCGCCCTCCTGGGCCGCGGTCTGCTCGGCCAGCTCGTGCAACCGGTCCTCGGCCTGGCGCAAGAGGCGGCGTCGCTCCTCGCCGTCGAGGTGGGATAGGTGCTTCTCCAGCTCCCAGAGGAACCGG
>CAZBKU010000024.1:0-20025 GCA_964492585.1 uncultured Thermoplasmatales archaeon
AGGAAGCCGTCGAGGGGGGACCCAGGGTCCCCCCGACCGGCGACCGACATCCGGAGCTGATCGCCGCCATGTCCACCGAGAACCAGACCGTCGAGGAACCCGAGGAGCCGGAGACCGTGGCCGCCGACACCGACGAGAAGCCTGCCGAGGAGGGTGGGCTTCTCTCGCGTCTCAAGGACAAGGTCGCCGGATCCGACGAGCCGCCCGAGGGGGAGCCCGACGTCGCCGAGGCTCCCGAGCCAGAGGCCCTGGATGCCGAGAAGCCCCCAAGCGGCGAGGCCGACGAACCCACCGAGCCGGACCAGGCGCCCGAGGAGGAGGGTGGGCTTCTCTCGCGTCTCAAGGACAAGGTCGCCGGGTCCGACGAGCCGTCCGAGGAGGAGCCCGAGATCGACCAAGCTCCCGACCCCGGCCCGGAGCAGGTCCCCGAACCCCCGGCTGTCGAGGCCGACGAGCCCGAGACCGTGGACCCCGAGGAGCCCGAAACGTCCAAGCCCTCGGAGCCCGAACCGGCCGTCGCCGAGGCCCCAGAGCCCGAGGCCGGCGAGGAACCACCCGAGACGCCCCAGCCGGCCACCGTCGAGGCTGACCAGGATGAGCCCACTGCGGTCGCGGCCGCCATCGATGAGGTCAGCGATGAGTCCTCCGCGGCCGAGGAGGACGGCAAGCTCCCGTACGAGGAGATCGTCCGCCGGGTCGAGATCCTCCTCCAGCGGCGGCGCGAGGATCCCGAGGAGAGCGCGGCCCGGGAGAAGGTCCGGATCCTGGTCGGAGGCTCCAAGCGGTGACCGAGCGGCGGCGCGAGACCCGGGTCCTAGACGCCACTCGCGCCGAGGACCCAGACGAGGGCCTTGGCCTGCCGATCGAGCAGAGCGCCACCTGGGGCCTGGAGACGGCTGCCGAGGGCGCCGAGCTATCCCGAGCCACAGCCCCGACCCGCTTCTACAGCCGGTGGGGCAACCCCACGGTCCGGCGCCTGGAGACCGCCGTGGCCGAGCTCGAAGGGGCGGAGGCTGGCCTGGCCACCGGCAGCGGCATGGGTGCGATCGCCAGCGCCCTGTTCCACGTGGCCCGACGCACCGACCACGTCGTCGCCCAGCGCTCCCTCTACACGGCCACGACCGAGATCCTGGGCCGCTTCTTCGACGACCTGGGTGTCACCACCACCTTCGTCCCCGGCACCGACACCGACGCGTTCCAGGAGGCCATCACGCCGGAGACCGGCATGGTCTACCTGGAGACCCCCTCCAACCCGCTGTTGGAGATCAGCGATATCCAGGCCATCAGCGAGATCGCCCGGGATCGGCACGTCCCGGTCTTCGTCGACAACACGTTCGCTAGCCCCCTCAACCAGCGACCCCTGGAGCTGGGTGCCACGGTCTCCCTGCACTCGGCCACCAAGTACCTCTCGGGCCACAGCGACGTCACCGGCGGGGTCCTGTGCGGGTCCGAGGCTTGGATCGAGGACATCTGGTCGACCTACAAGCTGCTCGGCCCTAGCCTGGCCCCCAACGACGCCTTCCTGATCCACCGCGGGCTCAAGACCCTGGCCCTGCGGATCGAGCGGCACAACGAGAACGCGCTGGCCCTGGCCGAGCGACTGGCCGAGCACCCGGCCATCGGGCAGGTCTACCACCCGGGCCTCAAGACGCACCCCGGCCACGATGTCGCCGCTGCCCAGATGGACGGGTTCGGCGGCATGCTAAGCTTCGAGGTCACCGGCGGACGCGAGGCCGGCCGGACGGTCATGGAGAGCGTCGAGGTCTGCACGCTGGGCGTCTCGCTGGGTGGGGTCGAGACCCTCATCCAGCACCCGGCCAGCATGACCCATGCGCCCCTGACCGCCGAGGAGCTCGAGGCTGCCGGCATCCCGCAGGGCCTGATCCGTCTCAGCGTGGGGGTTGAGCACGTCGAGGACCTCTGGGAAGATCTGTCCACCGCGCTGGATGCGGTGTAGTCCTCGACGTGCTCGATCTGTACGGCTCAACGCCGCGATGCGCCGAGCCGTACGCTTTCGCACGCCGAGGACCTGTGGGAGGATCTATCGCCCGCGCTGGATGCGGTCTGATCCCTGGCCTGCTGGGCCTGGTCGCTGGTTTCCGACCGATACGGGCCTGGTCCTGTTGGCGTCCTCAACGGCGCTCCCATACCTCAGAGGTGCAGGGCCACTAGCCGCAGGCTTAAGGTCCAGGCGGCCTATCGACCCTTGTTCGGAATGCCCAGCCTTGTGAGCGTTCCCGTCCCGAACGAGCCGGGTGCCCTATCGAAGATCACCCGCGCCCTCGCTGAGGGTGGTGTAGCGATCGACGGTGTCAACCTCCAGCCCCGCGGCATGCAGGGCAAGGCCATGTTCCTGGTCCGCGACGGCCAGAGATGCCAGGAGGTCCTCCAGGAAGCCGGGTTCTCCGGCAAGCCCCAGGACGTCTTCGTGCTGACCCTGTCCAACGACCGGGGCGCGCTGGCTGATGTGACCCAGCGGCTGGCCTCGAACGGGATCAACATCGAGGGGGTCTTCGGGACGACCTACGGCTCGGCAGGTAACCTGGCCATCATCACCGACGACAACGCAGCCGCCCGGAAGATCCTCGACCAGCTCTCCTCGGATATCAACGTCTGATCCAGGCCCGGTTAGCCCTCGAGGACCCGCGCGTCGGTCAGGAACCCCGGTAGCATCTTCTCGATCCGCTGCGGCCCGAAGGCCATGGTCGGGGTCATCACCCCGGTCTCATCGACCTCGCCTCGAGCCAGGGCCAGGGCGATCCGGCTGGTGGCCGCCCCGGTCAAGCCGTAGGGATCGTGACCGTCGACGATGGCCCTGGACAGCTCCCCGTCGGGGCTCTCGGCCTCGGCCAGGATGCTGAACCAGCTATCCTCCCTATCCTCCCGGTCGGGACCATCCCGGTCCGAGGGGGCCCTGGCCTCGAAGAGCCGGTCGATGAACGGCAGCTTCACCAGGAGGGCCTGGATCGGCCAGAAGCGGTGGTACCGTTTGGCTTGCTTGGGAGGCAGCAGGAAGAACGTTCGGACGTTGGTTGCCCCGGTCGACCGGGGTGCCGTCACGCAGTCGCCCCACGGCAGGAACACGGCCGTCCTGGGGGTGTCCTTTCCGGGCATGTCGAAGGTCCGCAGGTAGCGGCCGACGACGGCCGGCTTGAACCGGCCGTCCTTGTACTCCCACCAGTCACCCGTGGACGCCGCCATCGATCGCTGGGTCCCGTCGGACAACCGGGAGTTGGTCGACAGCGCAAGCTCGACCGACTCAACCTCGTCGAGCTGGTCGGCGGCCAGGACCGCGGCCAGGTCGCTGGGGATCACGTCGAACCCGGCTGCGTTGATCACCGTGACCCCGGCCTCGTGGGCTCGGGCGTCCTGATCGGCGGCCCACCGGAGGTAGGCTTGCTCGCCTGTCGTGTCCACGAAATGGGTCCCGGTGCGCAGCGCGGCGTCGAGCACCGGCTTCCCGATGCGGTTGAACGGTCCGGCAGCCGAGGCCAGCGTCCGACCCCGGGACGCCATGGCGTCCAGGGCCTGGTCGTCGTCGACCGAGGCCACGATGATCTCGGGCTCGGCGTCCAGCTCGTCGGCCACCTTCTCCAGGCGCTCGTGGCTGCGACCGGCGATGGCGAACCGGGCACCCTGGTCTGCCAGGTCCTGGGCGACCAGGCGACCGGTGTAGCCGGTGGCTCCGTACAGGACGACGTCCAGCTCCTCCCCGCTCATGGATGGGCACAGGTCCCGGATGGCCATGGATGTTCCGGCCGTCGGCTCGGTGATCGCCGAGGGTCCAGGGGCCCATCCTTGGCCAGATCCGAGCCTCCCTGGATCTGGCTCTCGGGTGCGGTCCCACTGCCAAAGCTTGAAGTAGGCCGCCCTTCAATGGCCGCGTGACATGGACGGGCTCCCCCACCGTTCTGGCTTCGCTCGCGACAAGTGCGGTGTCGTGGGCGTCGTGGCCGAACGGGACGTGGCCTCGATCCTTTACCAGGGGCTCCGTGCTCTCCAGCACCGCGGCCAAGAGTCGGCCGGCATCGCGACCTTCGACGGTGGCCTGCAGACCATCAAGGGCATGGGCCTCGTCGAGCAGATCTTCCAACCTAAGGAGCTGGCCTCGCTGACCGGACGCGTCGGCCTGGGGCACACCCGTTACTCGACCACGGGCTCGTCCAAGCTCGAGAACGCACATCCCGTGTGCGTCTCCTCGGCCCAGGGCAGCATCGCGCTGGGTCACAACGGCGACATCGTGAACAGCGACCACATCCGCGAGGAGCTCCAGGAGCACGGTTGGGCCTTCATCACCGAGAACGACAGCGAGGTCATCGTGCGCCTGTTCGCCAACGAGCTCTCCCAAGCCAGCTCGCCGGTCAAGGCCATGCGCCAGGTGATGCGGCGGATCATCGGCGCCTACAGCCTGTGCATGATCGTCGGCGAGACGATCCTGGCCGTGCGCGACCCGCAAGGGATCAAGCCCCTGGTCCTCGGTGAGATCCCCGACGACCAAGGCGGTCGGGACGGTTGGATCGTGGCCAGCGAGAGCGTGGCCATCGAGACCGTCGGCGGTACGCCGGTTCGCGACATCGAGCCCGGCGAGATCCTGGAGATCACCCCCGACGGCATCTCCTCGCACCCGCGCGCCAGCGGAACCGACCCGGCCCACTGCATGTTCGAGTACGTCTACTTCAGCCGGGCCGACTCGGTCATGGACGGCCGCGAGGTCTACGACGTCCGCGTCAAGCTCGGCGAGCAACTGGCCGCCGAGTCCCCTGTCGACGCCGACGTCGTCGTGCCGGTCCCGGACTCCGGCCGTGCCCATGCCTCGGGCTTCGCCAAGGGCAGCGGGATCCCCATGGCCGAGGGCCTGATGAAGAACCGGTACGTCCACCGGACGTTCATCATGCCCGAGCAGGAGGACCGGACCACCGGCGTGCGGATCAAGCTCAACCCGGTCCGCTCGGTCATCGAGGACAAGCGTATCGTCCTGGTCGACGACTCCATCGTCCGTGGCACCACCATGGGCCAGCTCATCGAGATGCTCCGGGACGCCGGTGCCCGCGAGGTCCACGTCCGCATCGGCTGCCCGCCGATCCAGGCGCCCTGCTACCTCGGCATCGACATGAACACCCGCGACGAGCTGATCGCTGCCAACAAGTCGGTCGACGAGATCGCCGAGACCATCGACGCCGACTCGCTGGCCTACGTCAGCATCCCGGGCCTCGAGAAGGCTATCGACAAGCCCGGGGATCACCTGTGCAAGGGGTGCCTGACCGAGCGTTACCCGGTCAAGGTCCCCGGCGAGCTGCACCGCAAGCAGCAGACGCTCTTCTAGCACCGGTCCCCACGGTTGCGTGCCCCATCCCAGACCACCAGAGGTAAAGACACCCGCCGTGTATGCGTGCGTGCGGCATCGGTAGCGGAGGGGGATAGGTGGGCGACACATACCTGATCGTCGAGGACTCGCCGGCCGTCCAGCTGAACCTTTCCACCGCGCTGACCAAGCTGGGGATCGCGGCAGAGCGCATCGACACGTTCGAGCGAGGCGACGATGCGTTGGCTGGGTTCACCGATCTGGCCCCCGACGTGGTCCTGCTCGACACGAGCCTGCGCGGTGTCGACCCGGCCGATGCGGTCCAGGCGATCCTCCTGGAGCGACCCGGGACCCGGATCGTGCTGCTCACCGAGCTCCCCGACGACCATCCCGACCTCCACGAGATGGTGGCGTTCGGGGTCTTCGGCATCCTGGCCAAGCCCCTGGACACCGGCAAGGTCCGGGCCATGGTCCAGAGGATCGAAGAGGAACGTCCCGGCGCCGGCCGGATCCGGTGACCCCTTGGCCTAGGCGGTGGCCTCATCGAGGGCCTGCCGGGTCCGATCGAAGACCGCGTGGACCTCGGCCACCTCCTCGGGTGCCTGATCCAAGGTCCCCTCACGGGCGTGCTCCTCCAGGGCCTTGCACAGGGCCTGCAAGCGTCGAGCCCCCAGCGTCCCGCTTGTCCCCTTGAGCGCGTGGGCGGCCTGACGGAGCTTGTCGGTATCCCCGGTCTCCAAGGCCTGGTCCATGGCGTCCAGGTACCCGGGAGCCTCCTCGTGGAAGGTCTCGACGAGGTCGGCGACCTCGGCCCGGTCCCCGCCGAGGATCTCGATGAGCTTGTCCAGATGGTCCTGGTCCACCAGCGGCTCGGTGGGTTCGCCGGCCCCGGGAAGATCCAAGGGTCCGTCCTGCTCCCCGGAGCCTCCATCGGCATCGGTCTGGTCTGCGGGATCGCTGGGCTCACCTGACCGGGACGGTGGGGGGACCTGGGAAAGCACGTCGGCTAGCTGATCCAGGGTGACCGGTTTGGTGATGTGATCGTCCATGGCGGCCTCCAGGCTGGCGTTCTGAGCCTCAGAACCGGCGTGCGCGGTCATGGCCACGATCCTTGGCTGCTGGACCTCGGGGATCCCGGCCCGGATCGCCTGGGCGGCCTCGTAGCCATCCATCTCGGGCATCTGCACGTCCATCAGCACGATATCGTAGCGGCGGCTGACCAGGGCGTCCATGACCTCGTGCCCGTTGGCCACGACATCCGGGCGGTATCCCAGTCGCTCGAGCATGCGGGTGGCCACCTTCTGGTTCACGTGGTTGTCCTCGGCCAACAGGATCCTGAGCGGGTGCTCCTCGGCCAAGGCCCCAGTGGCCTGATCGCGGTCCTCGACGGTGACCTCTCGGTCGGCGCCAGCCAGGGTCGAGGCCAGGGTGTCGTACAGGATGCTGGGCTTGACCGGCTTGCTCAGCGAGGCAGCCAGGCTGATGCCGCGCTTCTCGGCTTCCTTGCGGCCCACAGCCAAGGAGGACAGCATGACGATCGGCGGGGTCCGGTCGCCCAGCTCCACGGCCAGCGCCTCGGCCAGGTCCAGACCGTCCATCCCGGGCATCCGATGGTCGAGGATGAGGAGATCATAGCCCTCGGCCCTCGGGATCGCTTCCAGGGCCTTGCCGGGGTGGGCGAACGTCTCGGTCTCGAACCCCCAGGCGGTCAGGTGATGGATCAGGATGTCGCGGTTGGTCTTGTTGTCGTCGACCACGGCCACACGGCACCCCTCGAACGCCCCTTTGCCGAGCTCGTCCGGCGGGGTCTCGGGAGGTTCGGCGACCTCGGCACGGATCGTGAACGAGAACGTCGACCCTTCGCCCTCGGTGCTCTCCACCGTGATCTCGCCGTCCATCATCTCGGCCAGGCGCTGGCAGATGGCCAGGCCCAGCCCGGTCCCGCCGAAGCGGCGCGTGGTCGAGGCGTCGGCTTGGGTGAACGCGTCGAAGAGCTGGTCCTGCTTCGCCTTGGGGATCCCGATCCCGGTGTCCCGGACGTGGAAGGCCAGCTCGACCATAGCCCCCGGCGTGGTGTCCCCGGCCAGCTGCTCGACGGTGATGACGACCTCGCCCTCCTCGGTGAACTTGACGGCGTTGCTGGTCAGGTTCAGCAGGATTTGACGCAGACGTCCGGCATCCCCACGGAGGGCCTCTGGGACCCCCTCCTCCAGCCGGTAGGCCAAGTCGATCGGCGTGCCACCGATCCTGGGGGCGACCAGGTCCAGGCTGTCCTCGACGACCTCGCGCAAGGAGAAGGTGTGCTCCTCAAGCTTGAGCTTGCCGGCCTCGATCTTCGAGAGGTCGAGAATGTCGTTGATGATGGTGAGCAGGTGCTCGCCGCTCTTCCGGATCGTCCGCACGCTCTCGCGCTGCTCGGGGGTCAGCTCCGAGTCGTCGAGCAGGCCGGCCATGCCGATGACGGCGTTCATCGGCGTGCGGATCTCGTGGCTCATGTTCGACAGGAACTCCGAGCGGGCCTTGGCGGCCTGTTCGGCACGCCGCTTGGCGTCCCGGACCTCTTTCTGGGCTCGGACCCGTTCGACCACCCGGCCAAGCTGGTTGCCGACGGCGACCATGGTGGCCAGGAGGTCCTCGTCGGGGCCGAGCCCCTCGGTGGAGAAGAACTCGAGCACGGCGACCACCTGGGTCCCCACCAGGACCGGGAAGGCCAAGGCCGTGCCCAGCTCGAGCTCGCCCACGAACCGGTGGCGAAGGAAACCGTTCTCCTTTGTCAGCTCCTGGCTCCAGACCGGCTCCCCACGGACCATGACCTTCCCGGGCAAGCCCTCTCCGGGCCCGAAACGGGTCACGTCGCTGACGGCCTTGAAGTCCCGGAAGCGCTCGGGGTCATCGAGGTGCCAGAGCCCGGTGGAGGCCAGCTCGACGCTCCACGGACCGTCCTCGACGTGTTCGGTCTTGTACACGTGGCCCACCGGCCAGCCCGTGTGCTCGCACAGATCATCCAAGGCGGCGCTGAAGGCCTCCTCAAGGCTCTGGGCGGCGTTGGCCGACGCGGCGATGTCGTGCAACAGCTCGGTGGTGGCCTTCTCACGCTCGAGGGCTCTGGTCGCCTCCTCGACCCGGCGCTGGGCCATGCCTTCGGAGCGGACCACGACCTCCCCGATCATGGAGATGAGGACCGTGACCAGCATGCCGGCCCCCAGGATGCCCCAGGGCTGAAGCTCCTCCTGGAGGGTGACGAACCCAGGCAGGGCCTTGCTCTCGATGGTCCACACGCTCCCTGCCAGGGCCACCTGGTGCTGGTTCTGATGGGAGGCCTCCCCGGTCTGGGTGTCGCCGGTGGCCGCCGGGAGACCGGTCACGAAGGTCCCCTGGCTGGGCAGCGAGGAGGCGTAGACGTCCACCTGGGTCTGGTAGACGGCGTTCTGTAGGGCGTCCTGGACCAGGGTCCGCCCGTCGAGGTAGGCCCCGACCCACCCGTGGAAGCGCGGCTGGGATCCATCGCCGAACCCCACCGTGATCGGGAGGTAGACATCGAAGGCCCGGGTCCGACCGTCTGTGCCGGAGGCCGGGGCCATGTTGGCACCGTCGAGCTCATCGGCTTGGACCATCGCCTCCCGCCGGGAGGGTTGGGTCGCAAGGTCCGTGCCCGGGTCCGGTGCGTGGTGGCCGTGAGCGTAGGTCACGGCGTGGTAGACCCCCTCGGTGGGCTCCGAGGGGAGGGTGTAGCTGTCGTGTCCGCTGTCCTCCATCATCTCCTCGAACGCCTGGCGGCGGTCGGCGGGCACCTCTGTCACGAGATAGAACCCTTGGAGCGCCGGTTGGGCCAGGCCGACCTCCTGGGCCTGGGTGAAGCGTTGGAAACTGGTCTGGTCGATCGGGCCCGAAGCCTCGGTCATCGAGGCCATCCCGGTCATCACGGCCAGGTGCTCCTCGAAGGACCGCTCCAGGTGCCCCGGGTACTGCTGGGTCTGGGCGCCGAACCGAGCCTCGGCCTCCTGGTCCAGGTTCTCAGCCCACGCGTAGGCGATCCCGCCGGAGAGGACCAGGCCGATCACGAGGATGGCCCACGGCGTCCCGGAGACCCACCGACGAAGGTCCAAAAGGGAGCCTTGGCGGCTGTCTTCCCTAGGGGACGGCGGAGCTATGGTGACACCTCAGGGTCCTGGAACGACAGGTACCCACCGTCTTGGTCCGCGCGCGCCGTTCTTGAGGCTTCCCCTTGTTCCCGTCGGGCGCCGGGCCGTCCCGTCCCGGGTCGAACGCTTCGGAAGCCCGGTCCCCTGTCAGCTGCGGCACGACCGTTCCCTTTAACACCGGCCGTGCCTTCAACCATCGTTGAGAACTGTCTGGAGGGCATTCTGCTGGCCACGGGTTACCTCATCGTCGACGACTCACCGGTCATCCGCAAGCTGATGGAGAAGCTTCTCATCAAGGAGGGTATCCCAGACGAGGATATCCACACCGTCGACGAGGGTGCCAAGGCCGTCGAGGTCTTCCGGGAGGTCGAGCCCGGGGTCGTCTTCATGGACATCGACATGCCCGGCATGGACGGCGAGGAGGCCGCCGGGCTGATGCTGATGGAGAACCCCGATCTCAATGTGGTCATCGTCAGCGCCCTGGAACGCGACGACGACCGGGTCCGCGGGCTTCTTTCCTTCGGCGCCTTCGAGATCCTGCGAAAGCCCGTCCGCTCCGAGGATGTCAGCCGGGTGCTCAACCTGATCGCCGAGGAGTCCGGCCGCGGCCGGATCACGTAGGCCTACCTTGTGGGGTGGGCATCGATCAACGCAGCTTCGGTGGCCTCCCAGGTCTCCTCCAGCTCGTCCATGTGCTGTGCGGCGAAGGCCAAGTCCCCGTCGTTGGCCGCGTCCTCGATGTCCTTGCAGATCTCGGACAGTGTCACCGCGCCAAGGGTGGAGGCCGAGCCCTTGATCTTGTGGGCCGCGCTGGCGACCTGACGAGCATCGTCGGCCTCGAGACCGTCCTGGAGGTCTGCAAGGGTCTTGGGGACATCGTCGAGGAAGGTGTCGATGATCTCGCCCACCCCGTCGCCATCGTCGCCGAGGAGCTCACGCAGGTGATCGAGCTTGGCGTGGTCCAGCATGGGCAAGGTCCTCCGGCCGGCGGCCGGGCTAGGGGATCTCTATGCGTCAACCCATCGATGGAGGACGAGGGTGCCCAGGTGGTGGCAGCGTGGCGGCTCTGGCATCGTTCACGTCCGACGTTGGCGTGGTCGGCCTTCGATCCTGGCTCACCGGACCGGCCGATCCCCCCCATCGGTCAGGACCCAGGCTGCTCGTCGCCGCTGGCCTTGCTCAGCGCTTCGACCAGCGTATCGATATCGACGGGCTTGGCCATGTAGTCATCCATGCCCTCGGCCAGCGCCTTGGCCCGGGCGTCCTCGCCGGCATGGGCGGTCATGGCGATGATCCGGGGCTGGCGATCCTCGGGTAGCTCCTCGCGGAGCCGAAGCGTCGCCTCGTATCCATCCATCCCGGGCATCTTCACGTCCATGAGGATCACGTCGTCGTCAGCCCGTTCCAGGGCTTCGAGGACCTCTTGGCCGTTGCCGGCCACCGCCGGTTGGTACCCCAGCCGTTCGAGCATCTGGGTGGCGACCTTCTGGTTGACCGGGTTATCCTCGGCCAGCAGGATGTCCAGCGGCAACCGGTCGGCCATCTCGTGGTCGAAGCCCCCGTCCCCTGGGCCGGCGGCAGCCATCCCCTCCTCCCGGGTCTCCAGAGCCGTCGAGAGGGCATCGAAGAGGTTGGAGGGTTTCAGGGGTTTGTGCAGGTGGCCGGCCAACTCGACCCCGGCGTCGGCCAGCTTCGAGGGGGACAGGCTGACCGAGGTGAGGAGCACGGTGGGCATGGGGCCGTCGGCGGCGAGCTCGTCGAGCTGACGGGCCAGGGTGAGCCCATCCATCTCGGGCATCTGGAAGTCCACCAACACCAGGTCCCAGACGCGGCCCTCCTTGGCCCAGGCGAGCGCCTCGGCCGGATCCTCGGTCATCTGGGGATCCATGCCCCAGGCCTCCAGATGATGTTCCAGGATCCGGCGGTTGGTGGCGTTGTCGTCGACGACCAGCACC
Organism: uncultured Thermoplasmatales archaeon; assembly: GCA_964492585.1. Taxonomy (GTDB): domain Archaea; phylum Thermoplasmatota; class SW-10-69-26; order SW-10-69-26; family SW-10-69-26; genus CAYXGD01. Next base: position 11,400 of record CAZBKU010000024.1, read on the forward strand.
CGCTTGCCCCGCAGGGCCCCGGCAGGCACCTTCTCCGGGCGACGGGCCGGGATGTCGGCGGCCTTCGTCTCGACGGTGAACCAGAACGTCGAGCCCTCGCCGCGCTGGCTGTCCACGCCGATCTGGCCGCCCATGAGGCCGGTCAGGCGCCGGCAGATGGTCAACCCGAGCCCGGTGCCCCCGAAGCGGCGGGTCGTCGAGGCGTCGGCCTGGGAGAAGGCCTGGAAGAGCTCTTGCTGATCCTCCTCCGAGATACCGATCCCCGTGTCCCGGACCTCGAACCTGAGCCGGCAGTCCGTGCCGGGTGAGACAGCCTGGGCGTCCTCCCGGCCGACGGTGAGGACGATCTCCCCGTCCGGCGTGAACTTCACCGCGTTGGACAACAGGTTGAGCAGGACCTGGCGCAACCGGCCCGGGTCCCCGCGGATCCCTTCGGGGACCGCCTCATCGATCCGGTAGGCGACCTCAAGCCCCTTCTCGTGGGCGTTATTCGAGACGAGGTCGAGGCTCTCCTCCACCACGGCCCGGAGGTGGAAGGCCTGATCCTCGAGCTCCAGCCTGCCCGCCTGGATCTTGGAGAGGTCCAGGATGTCGTTGATGATGGTGAGCAGGTGATCCCCACTGGTCCGGATCGTCCGCACGAAGTCCTCCTGGTCCTCGTCGAGCTCGGTGTCGAGCAGCAGCCCGGTCATGCCGATCACCGCGTTCAGCGGGGTGCGGATCTCGTGGCTCATGTTGGCCAGGAACTCGGTCTTGGCCTGCTCGGAGCGTTCGGCGGCGTCCTTGGCCGCCTGGAGCTGCTCGAACATGCGGGCGTGGCTGATGCTGGCCGCGATCAGACCCGCCATCAGCTGGAGGGTATCCTGGTCGGTGGCCTCGAAGCTCTCTGGGTCCCTGGAGAGGACCTTGAGCACGCCGAACCGCTCGCCCTCGTAGGCCAGGGGGACCAGGACCATGGATCTCAGCCCGATCCTCCGGCAGGCTTCCTGGTCCACGCGATCGTCCTCCTTGGTGTCCGGGCAGACGACGGTCTCACCGGTCCGGTAGCACTGGCCCGACAGGCTGGTCTCCACGTCCAGCTCCAACCCAACATGCTCCTCGGCCATCCCCGTGGCCACCTTGTAGACCATCTTGTCGTCCAGGCCGAGTTCGACGACAGCGCCATCAGCGTCGGTGATGGCCTGGGCGGCCCGAGCCACGGTGTCCATGACCTCCTGGCGCTCGAGGGTCGCTTGGGCGACCCGTTGTTGGATGTCGACGATGCTGGCCAGGCGTTCCCCCTCTCGTCGGAGCGCCTCCTCGGCCTCCTTGCGGTCGGTGATGTCCCGCAGGATGCCTGTGAACCGTGGCTCATCGCCGTGGTCCCACCGGGTCAAGGACAGCTCGATCGGGATCTCGGCCCCGTCCTTGTGCAAGGCCTCGAGCTCCACGGTGCTCCCGATGACCGTCGTCTCCCCGGTCTCCAGGTGCCGGGCCATACCCTTGCGATGCATCTCCCGGTACCGTTCGGGCATCAGGATGGTCAGGGGCTGGCCCTCGACCTCCTCGGCCTCGTACCCGAACAGCTCCTCGGCGCCCCGGTTCCAAGTGAGGATCCTGCCGTCGCCATCGGCGCTGATGATCGCATCCCGGGCCGTCTCGACCACCGACCGGAACTGCTCCTCGCTGGCCCTCAGATCGGCTTGGATCCGTTTGCGCTCGGTGATGTCGCGGAAGAGGATCGCCAGGCCCTCCTCGAAGGGGAAGGCGCGGACCTCCCACCAGGCCTCCGTCTCGGGGACGTGCTCCTCGAAGGAGACCGGGCGGCGGGTCTCCATGGCGCGGTGGATGTGCTCGGCTTGATCGGTCCCCTGGAGGTCCGGGTAGAGATCCCAAAGGGTGCTCCCCAGGGCCTCTTGCCGGGTCACCCCCTCTGGAAGGGTCTCGACGGCGGCGTCGTTGAGGTGGGTGTACCGCCAGTCGCGGTCCACCGCCGTGAACGGATCCTCGAGCGCGTCCAGGACCGACTCGAGCCGGTCCCGACCTCGTTCGATCTGCTTTGTGGCTCGCTGGCGCTCCACCACGCGGCCCAGCTGGGCACCCACGCTGGTCATGACGTCGAGGAGCTCCTCGTCGGGTGCCTCGACCTCGGCGTCGAAGAACTCGAGGACCGCCACGATGTCGTCGCCCACGGTCACTGGGAAGGCGAAGTGGCCGGCCACGCCGAGGTCCTGGTCTGCCTGGGATCGCCGGAAGCGGCCCATCGAGCGGATATCCTCGTTGGCCACGGGTGCCCGGCTGGCCAGGACCTGGCCGAGCAGCCCCTGTCCCGGTGAGAAGCTCATCTCCTGGCTGACCTCGCGGAGCAGGCCGAAGTCCCGCGTCTCGGTCCACCACCAGATGTCCGAGGGCACCAACTGGTCGCTCTCGTCGTCGTACCAGTAGACGTGGGCTGCCTCCCAGCCAGCGAAGCGGGCCACGCGCTCCATGGCGTAGGTGAGGGCCTCCTCCACGTCGTCGGCGTCGTGGGCCACGGCGGTGATGTCCTGCAGAAGGTCGACCGTGGCTGTCTCCTCACGGACCGCCTGGGCGGCTTGCTTGGCTCGTCGTCGGGCCCGCATCTCGGAGCGGCTGATCACAGCGACCAGCGCAGCGGCGAGCAGGGAGACCATCGTCCCGATCCCCGCGAGGTACCAGGGTTGGCGGGCCTCCCCGGTCGAGATGATCCCCGGGAGGCTCTGGGTCGTCAACGTCCAGGTTTGCCCGTAGATCAGCACGCGTTGCTCCTCCTCGAAGCGGGCCTCCTCGACGCTTGCCCCCTGGGGCATGGTGGCCAAGGCCCCATCGTCGGAGCCATCGGTGCTCACCGACACGGTGGTCTTGGTCAGCCGGTTCGCGAAGGCGCTCTCGATCAGGCCCTGGACCTGGAGGTCCCCGCTGATCCACCCGGTCACGTTGGCCCGGCGGGCCTCCTCGGTGGGCGGGCGGTCGGAGGTCCCGTAGATGGGCACGAAGACCTCGATGTGGTCGGGGGATCCGTCGCCACCGGTGGTCAGCGGCGGGGTCATCCCGGGCTGGCCGGTGGTCAGCGCATGGTCCATGGCGGCCTGGCGGTCGGGATCGGTTGCCAGATCCTCGCCCACCGGCTCCTGGAAGAGGTAGCTGCTGCCCTCGAAGGTCCGAGGGACGTAGACCGACCGGTTGCCCGGCGGGTCGAGCTGGAACCCTGGCCCGTGCACGTCGCGCATGCGTTCGAGGTAGGCGTCCAGCCCGGCGCGGGGCACGACCTCGGCGTACTCGATACCCTCCAGGCCGGGGAACTCGTTGGAGAGGTGGCGGGAGGTGACGTAGGTCTGGAACTCGTTCTCCTCCACGCGGTCTGAGGCCTCGAAGAGCGACGCAGCACCCTGGAGCGCGCCGACGTGGAGCCGGAGCTCGCTGCTCAGGGCCTGGGTGAGGCCGGCGCTCTCCTGCTCGAACTCCTGCCGGGCATCGCGGACGATCTGATCCCGCCAGGCGCCGGCCACGGCCGCGGTAAGGAGCAGACCGATCAAGAGCATGGCTACGGGGACCAGCCAGGTGGCCTTCAGGGATCGCCGCTCTTGGCTACCATCCATGGGGGGGCCTCAGCTCGGAGGTGGTCGGTCCTCCGGGCCTGAAGACGTTCAGGATGAAGCAGGCGTCGGCGACCCTTTCAAGCTTCGTCTTCTTCACGAGGTCTCATCCGGGCCAACCGTGGCTGGCCGCCGCTGGCCAGGCCCCCTGGCCCTTGTCGATCCGGGCCGGCACCGGGCCCGCAATGCCTAAGTACGCCATCAGGGATGGCCCGGCCATCCCCGCTTAGCTCAGACTGGCCAGAGCGCCTGCCTGTAGAAACGAGGCTCTTCGGGTAGGACCCGACAGGCGTTGCAGCCAGCAGGATGCCCCCGGTTCGAATCCGGGAGCGGGGATTCAGCTCCTCCAACTGTAGCGCATGCTGGCTCCCCGCTCCCGGATTCGAACGCAGTTCGATCAACAAGGGACGCGACGCTGTGACGGTCCCTTGCTGAGAGGACGGCTGCTGCGTTGGGGTCAACCGCCGTCCGAAATCCGGGAGCGGGGGTTGGTCCAGCTAGCGGTGGGCACTGGCCGGATCCCCGATCCTGGATGAGCACGGCTCAAGCCATGGTGTCGTGGAGCCGTGCGTGATCCGGGAGCGGGGGTCGTTCTTCTCCGATCGCATCGGGCCCCGCACCATCTCCGTGGTCGGGAGGGGCCGGGTCGGTGTGTCGTTCACCCACCGTCGGCCCGGTATCCTGTACCACGACACCACCACCCATGCCTCCCACGTACGTACCTCTATCGCCAGGTATCCCTGGCTTCAAGGTTTCAGGACGGACGACCATTTCGATACAGCTCGAACAGCGCATTTATACCGACGCCGGGTAGAGGAGGTTCGAAGACCATGCACCTGAGCAAGCAGCAGCTCCGGAACCCGATGATCATCCTCGCCGCGGTAGCCCTCCTGGGTCCCGCGTTCGCCGGATGTGTCACCGGGGATGGGGGAGACGGCAGCGCGTCGTTCTACGTGAAGGACGCGCCCAGCGATGAGTTCGAGCACGTGAACGTGACCTTCTCGCAGGTCCAGGTCCACTTCGCCGGTAACGGCTCGGACGGGAACGAGAGCGACGAGGGGGAGTGGATCACCGTCGTCGATGAGGAACGGACCGTGGACCTTCTCAACTTCCAGGAGGAGAACTCCCGCGCGTTCCTCGGTGAGGCCAACCTCACCGCCGGCACGTACACCCAGATCCGCGTCACCGTCGACGATGCCTACGGCATCTCGGCCGACGACGGCAGCCGCGAGGACATCGTCGTGTCCCGCGGCACGGTCAAGGTCGTCCGGTCCGTCGAGATCGCCGAAGGCGAGGAGACCCGCGTCATCCTCGACATCGATCTGGACCGCAGCCTGCGCGAGCAGGGCAACGGCCAGTGGCGGATGACCCCGGTCATCGGCCAGACCATCGTCGAGGAGAACCCCTCGACCCCGAACGGCGACCAGCCCGACGAGGCCGGCGCTCAAGGGGATCAGTCCAGCGATGACGGCAGCGCCACCGCTGATAGCCAGGATGGCATGGCGCCCATGACCGCCTACGTCAAGGACGCGCCCACCGACGAGTTCGACGAGATCTGGCTCAAGTTCGACACCGTCGAGGTCCACTACGCAGGCAACGGGTCCGACGACGACGGGTCAGAGGGGAACGAGTCCGGCAACGAGACCTCCGGCAACGAGTCCGAGGAGGACGATGGTCGTTGGATCACCGTCTTCAACGGTACCAAGGAGGTCGACCTGCTCCGGTTCAACGAGACAGGTGCCAAGGCGTTCCTCGGCGAGGCCGACGTGCCCACCGGCAAGTACACCCAGATCCGGATCAACGTGACCGACGCCTGGGGCATCCAGGACGGCAACCGGACCAACATCACCGTGTCCAGCGGTACGGTCAAGGTCGTGCGGCCCTGGGACGTCAGCGACAACGGCACCATCGCCCAGGTCACCGTGGACCTGGATCTGGACCGCAGCCTGCGCCAGCAAGGCAACGGTGACTGGCGCATGACGCCGGTGATCGGCAAGGTCTTGATCGACCACGTCGAGGACGACCCCCGCGCTGACCAACCCAACAGCCAGGCACAGAGCCAGCAAGGCTCCGAGGACGACGAGGCCGAGGGCCAGGGCGGCAACCAGAGCGCGAACACGGCCCAGGAGGCCCCACAGGGCAACGCCTCGGCCTTCGTGAAGGACGCCCCGACCGACGAGTTCGACGAGATCTGGCTGAACGTCAGCGAGATCCGAGTCCACTGGGTCGGCGACCAGAGCAACGAGGCCAACGAGACCGACGACGCCGGTGAGTGGATCACCTTGTTCAACGGCACCCGCGAGGTCAACCTCCTCAACTTCAGCGAGGAGGGCGCCAGGGCCTTCCTGGGCAACACCACGATCCCGGTCGGGAACTACACCCAGATCCGGTTGAACGTGACCGACGCCTGGGGTATCCAGAACGGTAGCCGGACCAACATCACGGTGGCCAGCGATCAAGCGATGATCGTGCGCCCGTTCGAGGTCACCGAGAACGGCACCATCGAGGTCGTCATCGACGTCGATCTCGACGAGAGCCTGCGCCAGCAAGGCAACGGTGACTGGCGCATGACGCCGGTGATCGGCAAGGTCCTGGTCGACCACGTCGATGAGGCCAGCCACGAGGACGTGCCGGACGGCGCCCAGAGTTAGGGCAGTCGTAAGCGGCCCACGGGACCAAGGGCCAGCCTCCGACAGGTCGCCGGGGATAGGTATCACGTCGTGGGGCCCGGCGGCCGTCCTTCTTCTCTCACATCTCTCTGCAAGCCTGAGCGACGCCCTCGGCGACGCACCTGTCAAGGTGGGCCCTATCCGAGGGGAAACCGGGAGCTTGCCGGGCTGGGTACCTGGTACCTGGTCTCGTCCTCACCAAGAAGCAGGGTTCAAATAGGGGGCCTGGTAGGACCGTCCAACGGGATGCACGATGCCGCAACGGATCTTGATCACTGATACGTCCAGCCAGAGCGCCGAGAGCCTGCGATCGATCCTCGCCCGAGAAGGCATGGATCCGGAGACCGTCCGTGACCTCGCCGAGCTTCCAGCAGGCTTGGCAGGCATCCTGCGCCTGGCCCAGTGGGCCGTCGACGATGGCGCCTACGAGGATGCCGCCACATGGTTCGGCGCCGCACGGGTGCTCGACCCTGGCTCGGCCTGGCTGGCCTTCTGCCAGGGTGTTTGCCTGGAAGAGCTTGGCCTGGGCAATGAGTCCAGGAGGGCGTTCGAGACCTGCCTGGAGCTCGAGGACGACATGGTCGTCGCCCAGGTCCGTCTGGCCATGCTCGATGTCCGGGACGGCGAGCACACCGCAGCCCTGGACCGTTTGGCCCGGGTGGCCGGCCAGCGCTCGGAACTCAGGGCGATCATCGAGGAGCACGAGGCCTTCGTGCCCCTCCACGACCATCCCAGGTTCCACTACCTGGTCGGTTGGGCCTAGGACGGCCGCTCGCGCCGGGGGCTTATCGCCCCTGGCCACCGGGGTTGGGCTGGGCCCCCTCCCAGCGCGCCACGAACTCGGACAGGGCGTCCTCGGCGCCGTGCAACCGCGCGAAGCGGACGACCTCCTGGCCGACCTGCCGGACCCGATCGGCGATCCGGTCGTCGCCGAGCCGTCCCTCCTCCTCGAAGACCTCCCACGCCCGGGGGATCCCAGCCTGGCTGGGCACGACCCACGCGTGCAGGGCCCGGCCGACGTCCCGCAGGGCGTTCATGGGGGCCAGCCCGCCCATGCTGCCGCCGCTGACGGCCACCAGGCCGAGCATCTTGCCCTCGAACTCGTCGAACCCCATGAGATCCAGCGCGTTCTTCAACACGCCGGAGTAGCCGCCGTGGTACTCGGGGGTCCCCAGGATGATCCCATCGGCCCGGCCGACCCGCTCCCGGAGCGCGAAGACGTCCTCCGGGTAGTCCTCATCGTCGCTGCCGTCGCAGAACGGCAGCTCCAGCTCCCGGAGGTCGATCAGGTCGGTGGTCGCGCCGGCGTCCTCGGCGCCCTCCAAGGCCAGCCGGACGGTCATGCGGGTGTAGCTCGTGTCGCTCAGGCTCCCGGGCAGGCCGACGACGTGGACCTGGTCGAGACCGGTGGGGGACGTCATCGAGGCGCGATGCTGGGCCTGGTAGAAAAGGCAACAGGCCGGTCAGGCCGCGACCCGGGGCCAGCCGGCGGTATCGACGTGACGCCGCCGTGGTCTAGCCCAAGGGATGTGGTGGGCCGGTGAGACCGGTCGGTCAGGCCCCGAGCTCGCGCATGTTGGCCTCGATGACCTGCCCGAACTCGCTGCACTTGACCGGGTCCACGCCCTCCATCTGGCGGGCCAGGTCGTAGGTGACCGTCTTCTCCATGACGGTCTTCCGGATGCCGTCACGGACCAGCTTGGCCGCCTCGGTCCAGCCCATGTGCTCGAGCATGAGGACACCGGAGAGGATCACGCTGGTGGGGTTGACCTTGTCCATACCGGCGTACTTGGGGGCGGTGCCGTGGGTGGCCTCGAAGAGGCCAACCTCGTCGCTGATGTTGCCGCCCGGGGCGATGCCGAGCCCACCGATCAAGCCCGCGGCCGCATCGGAGAGGTAGTCGCCGTTCAGGTTGGGCAGGGCCAGGACGTCGTACTGGTCGGTCCGGGTGACCAGCTGCTGGAGCATGTTGTCGGCGATCCGGTCCTTGATGACGATCTTGCCGTCGGGGACCTCGCCGTCGAACTCGTCCCACAGCCGGGCCTCGGTGATGGTCTCCTCGGGGAACTCCTCCTCGGCGACCTCGTAGCCCCAGTCCCGGAAGGCGCCCTCTGTGAACTTCATGATGTTGCCCTTGTGGACCAGGGTGACCGACCCGCGGTCGTTCTCGATGGCGTGCTCGATGGCCTTGCGCACCAGGCGCTTGGTCCCGAACTCGCTGATCGGCTTGATGCCGATACCGATGGGGCCATCGTGGAGCTTGTCGCCGAAGCCCATCTCCTGGACGAACGCCTTGGCCTTCTCGACGCCCTCGGTGCCGGCCTCCCACTCGATGCCGGCGTAGACGTCCTCGGTGTTCTCCCG
>CAZBKU010000025.1:0-19538 GCA_964492585.1 uncultured Thermoplasmatales archaeon
GATCTGGGTGGGGCCCCGCGGTGACGGCTGGAGACCGTCCATGATGAAGTTGCCCAGGTGCTTGTTCTCGCGGGCCACCGGACGCTCACCCTGGAAGACGTGGATGTCCACCTGGGTCTGGTTGTCCTCGGCCGTCGAGAAGACCCTGGACTTCTCGGTGGGGATCGTCGTGTTCCGCTCGATCAGCGGGGTGAACCGACCGCCCAGGGTCTCGATGCCCAGGGTCAGAGGGGTGACGTCCAGGAGCAACAGGTCGCCGACGTCGCCGGTCAAGACGCCTGCCTGGACGGCAGCGCCCAGGGCCACGGCCTCGTCAGGGTTGACCGAGAGATCCGGTTCCACACCGGTGAGCTTGTGGGCGATCTCCTTGACGGCAGGCATCCGGGTCATGCCGCCGACCAGGATGACCGCATCAGCGTCCCCCTGGCCCAAGCCAGCGTCGTCCAGGGCCTGTCGGGTCGGCCCGCGGAGGCGTTCGAGCAGGTCGCTGCACATGTTCTCGAACTCGGCGCGGGTGACCGAGAGGTCCAGGTGGACGGGGTCGCCGTCCTTCTGGCCGATGAAGGGGATGTTGACGTCGGTCTTCTGTTTGCTCGACAGCTCGACCTTGGCTTCCTCGGCGGCCTGGTTGAGGCGCTGGAGGACCTGGCGGTCGCCGGAGACGTCCAGGCCTTGCTCCTGCTCGAGGTGCTGCCGGAAGTGGTCGATGAGGAGCTGGTCGAAGTCGTCACCGCCGAGCTGGTTGTCCCCGCTGGTCGCCTTGACCTCGAAGACGCCGTCGCCGGTCTCCAGGATGGAGACGTCGAAGGTGCCGCCGCCCAGGTCGAAGACCACCAGGGTGCGTTCCTCCTCGTCGCCGTAGCCGTAGGCCAGGGCGGCGGCCGTGGGTTCGTTGACGATCCGGAGCACGTCGAGGTCGGCGATCTTGCCGGCGTCCTTGGTGGCCTGGCGCTGGGCGTCGGAGAAGTAGGCCGGGACGGTGATCACGGCCTGGTCGACGTCCTCGCCCAGGCGTTCCTCGGCGTCCCGCTTGAGCTTCTGCAGGATGAACGCGCTGATCTGCTGGGGCGTGTAGTCGTCGTCGCCAAGGGAGACGGTGATGTCCTCGCCCATCCGGCGCTTGATGCTGTGGATGGTCTGGTCGGGGTTGGTGACGGCTTGTCGCTTGGCCGTCTGACCGACGAGGAGCTCGCCGTCCTTCGAAAGGGCGACGACGGACGGGGTGATCCGTTCACCTTCGGCGTTCGTCAGGATCTCGGGCTCGCCGCCCTCGATGAACGCCATGGCGCTGTTCGTGGTTCCCAGATCGATACCGAGTACTTTGGCCATGGATGGCTGTCCTCCAAGGTGTGCAGCCCGATTTAACCTATCGCTTCTATAAAAGTGTGACCGATGTCAGGGTGTGCCACGGACCCGCCACCAGCCTACCGGTCGGCCGCACCCACGACCTGGTCCGGCTCGCCGGTGGTGACCGCATCCGGGAGGATATCGTCCTTCCGGGCCGGCTCGATCGGCAGGTCGACGATGAACGTGGAGCCCTGGCCGGGTTCGCTCTCGACCGCGATGGTGCCGCCATGCCGTTCGGCGATCCGTTTGCAGATCGCCAGCCCCATGCCGGTGCCGGCGAACTCCTCCTCCGTGTGCAGGCGTTGGAAGACCTTGAAGATCCGCTCGGTCTGGTCGGGGGCGATCCCGATGCCGTGGTCCTGGACCTCCAGACGCCAGCGGCCGCCGTTGCTGGTGGCGCGGATGTGGACCTCGGGGGCCTGATCCCCGTGGAACTTGATGGCGTTGCCGATCAGGTTCTGGAGTAGCTGGATCATCTGGGCCGGATCAGCCTGCACGGTCGGTAGGGGATCGTGGGTGATGGTGGCCCCGTGGTCGTCTATGGCTGTGGCGAGGTTGGCCAGGACGCCCTTGAGGATCTCGTCGAGGTCGACGGGCTCGAAGGGCTGGCCTCGGGACTGGACCCTTGAGTAGGTCAAAAGGCCCTTGATCAAGGTCTCCATCCGGCGGACACCGTCGACGGCGAACCCGATGAACTCGTCGGCATCGTCGTCCAGTTGGTCGCTGTAGCGGCGTGCCAAGAGCTCGACGTAGCTGGCGACCATCCGCAGGGGTTCCTGGAGGTCGTGGCTGATGATGTGGGCGAAGTCCTGGAGCTCCTCGTTGCTGCGTTCGAGCTCCTGGGCGTAGAGAGCCAGCCGCTCCTCGGTGGTCTTGCGATCGGTGATGTCGCGCACCACGGCGACGATGTAGTCCTCATCGTGCTCCCGGACGAAGGTGGCGTTGATCTCGCCCAAGAAGGAGCTACCGTCACGGCGGATGAGCTCGTTCTCCATCCGGAGGGTGCCTTGCTGATGGATCTCATCGAGGAACCCGTCCCAGGCGTCCCCGTCGGCGAGGGCCGGGTCGACGTCGAGGACGCTGAGCTCCAAGAGCGTCTCCCGGTCGTAGCCGAGCTCGTCGGCGGCCCGCTGGTTGACGTGGACGAAGCCGGCCGTCCCAGGGTGCACGACGAAGATGGCGTCGTTGGTCTGATCGATCAGGTCGTTGACCAGTTGGAGCTCCCGGGTACGCTCTTCGACGCGGTCCTGGAGGGTCGCTTTGGCCTGACGGAGCTCGTCCTCGACCCGCTTGAGGCGGGTGACGTCGTGGATAACGTTGACGGCGTACGCGACCGCTCCGTCCTCATCGAAGATGGGCGTCGCTTTGATCTCGGCCCACCGTCGTTCGTCGGTGGCCTTGATGTGGTAGCATAGCAACATCTCGGGACTGGGTTCCCCACCGAGCGCGATGCGGCCGGGGAGGTCCTCCCGGCCGATGGGCTGCCCGTCCTCGTCGAGCAAGCGGAAACGTCGGAAGATCTCCTCGGGGGAAGCCTCGACCAGCTCGGTACCAACCTCGAACCCGCAGGCTCGAGCAGCGGTGTCGTTGGCATAGATCACCCGGCCGTCGGCATCCTGGATGGTGATCCCATCCTCGAGGGTCTCAGCCATCTCCGTGAACTTGGATAGGAACGGGTGCTCGTCCACCACAGCCCTCGGGCTGGTCTCGGCCGGCGTGGTGCCCCGACCGGCAGACCCCTGGCTCATCTCTTGGTGTTCCTCTCGTCCTTTGCTCATAAAGGGATGGCCTAGGTCCCCCGGGGTAGAATGGCCTACCGCGGCGTGAGGGGGCCCGGGCGGGTCAGGCCTCGTCTGGATCCCCGATCTCCAGGAGGACATCGCGGGGTTCGACGGCCTGGCCGGTCTCGACGTTGATGCGCAGCACCGTGCCGCTCCTGGGGGCCTCGATGCTCGACTGCATCTTCATGGCCTCCAGGACGGCCACGGTCTGGCCTTGTTCGACCCGGTCGCCCTCCTCGACCTCCAGGCTGGAGACCTTCCCTGGCATCGGAGGTTGGACGGCACCTTGACCCTGGACGAGGGTCTCGTGCTCACCGGGCGCGCCCCGGGGCTCGAAGCTCAAGAGGTCGAAGGCGACGGTGTGGCCGGCGACCTGGGCCCGGTGGTCGCCTGGCACCTCGACGGGGATCGCCCGTCCGTCGATGGTGACGATCGACCGGTCGCCGTCGCGGCTGACCGTGGCCTCGTAGGTCTCCCCGTCGACCTCCAGCTCCACGGTGTCCTCGTTGCGGACGACCCAGACCTCGTGCTCGCTGGGATGGCCCTCGGCCTCGAGGCGCAGGCGCAGGTGCATCAGGAGCCACCTCCCGTGTCCTCGTCGAGGCGACGGGGACGCTGATGGGCGTGGTAGAGGGTCCCGATGCCTCCGCGGGGCCCCATGGCCAAGGCCGCGGTCAGGGCAGCGGCTCTGACCCGGGCTTCCTCCTGGAGGGCCTTGCCTTCGGTCTCGAGGGCTTCCAGCAAGCCTCGGTCCTCCAGGAAGCTGGTGGACAGATCCCCGGCCAAGAAGGCCTCGTCAGCAAGGATCCGCCGTTGCAGGGGGAGGTTGGTGGTCGCCCCGATCTTGAGCGTGGCAAGGCCCTGGGCCAAGCGTTGGGCCGCCTTGCGCCGGTCGGGACCCCAGGCGATCAGCTTGCCGAGCAGGGAGTCGTAGTCGCTGGGCACGGTCCACCCGGCCTCGATGCCATGATCGAACCGCAGGTCGCGGCCCTGGGGCGGCTCGAAGCGGCTGATCGTCCCGAACCGGGGCAAGAACCCTTGGTAGGGGTCCTCAGCGTTGATCCGGACCTCGATGGCGTGACCTTCCAGGCGGACGTCATCCTGGTCGAAGGACAAGGGCTCCCCAGCGGCCACGCGTAGTTGGGCGTGGACGAGATCGAGGTCGGTGACCAGCTCGGTGACCGGATGTTCGACCTGAAGCCGGGTGTTCATCTCGTTGAAGAAGACCTCGCCATCCTGGTACAGGAACTCGAGGGTGCCAGCGTTGGTGTAACCGCCGGCCTCGGCCAGGCGGCAGGCCATCTCACCCAGCTCGGCGCGCCGGTCGGCGTCGATCACCGGGCTGGGGGCTTCCTCGACCAGTTTCTGGTGGCGGCGCTGGATGCTGCACTCCCGTTCGCCCAGGTGGACGACCTGGCCGTCGGCATCGCCGACGACCTGCACCTCGATGTGGCGGGGACGTTCGAGGAAGCGCTCGAGGAACAGATCGCCGTTCCCGAAGGCCGCCTGGGACTGCTGGGAGGCCTCCTGGAACGCCTGCTCCATGCCCTCGGGCTCACGGACCACACGCATGCCCATGCCTCCGCCCCCGGCCGCGGCCTTGAGGATGATCGGGTAGCCGACCTCGTCGGCGACCTCGCGGGCTTCCTTGGCGCCTTCCAGAGCGCCCTCGGTGCCGGGGCTGACCGGGACGTCCTGCTGGAGGGCCAGCTGACGGGCCTGGACCTTGTCGCCCAGGGTGGCCATGGCCTCGGGGCTAGGGCCCACGAAGGTGAGCCCGGCCTTGCGGCATGCCTCGGCGAAACCGGCGTTCTCGGAGAGGAACCCGTACCCGGGGTGGATGGCCTCGGCGCCCGTCTCCCCGGCGGCCTCGAGGATCGCGACCTGATCCAGGTAGGACTCCGCCGGGCTGGCCGGGCCGATCCGGACGGCCTGATCGGCCTCCTGGACGAACGGCGCCTCGGCGTCGGCCTCGCTGTACACGGCGACGGTGGCGACGCCTAGCTCCCTGCAGGCCCGCAGGACGCGCCGGGCGATCTCGCCACGGTTGGCCACCAGGACGGTGTCGAACATGGGCGGTGGACCAACCCCATCAGGGGCTTAAAGGCCACGGCTGCTGCCGGTTCACACCCGCCGGCTGGCCAGCCAGATCAGGGCGCCTGCCACCAGCCCGGCGATGGCCGGGACCCAGATGAGGTTGGGCTCGGAGAGCCACCCTCGGGCCAGCTGGTCCCGGAAGGCGGCGTAAAGCAGCGCGATCACCCCACCGGCCAGGACCCCGCTGCCTAGGACGACGAGCGTGGCCAACAGGGTCCGGTCCTGGGTGGTCTCGACCATCGGCTCCGGAAGGTCCCGGCGGTCGACATCGGCCAACAGGGTGCTCCGGGCCGAGAGGAGGACCTCGGCGGTGGCCAGGGTGACCAGGAGGCCGCCAAGCAGCCACGCGGAGGCCGGCGCTGGGACCAACCGGGCCTCCTGGCCTGTGACGATGCTGGCCCAGGGGACCTCGCTGAACGGGAACAGGAACCATCCGACGGTGCCGACGACCAGCATGGCGAACGCGCTCCCGGTGTCCCGGCTGACCAGGAAGGTGCCGGCGGCTAGGAAGAACGCGATCGTGCCCATGGCGATCAACGCCAGCGAGAAGGGATCACCGCCGAGCTCGGCGACGCGTTCGGGCAGGATCCGGCCGACGTTCTCCAAGGCGGTCCGGGCGGTCGGGATGCGTCCGGCCACGGCGTCGGCCAGCAGGACCGTCAGCAGGGCATAGCTTGTGGCCATGAGCAACCGGCGGACCAGCGGCCGACCCCGGAGCAGATCCAGGGGACTGGGCTGGGCCCCGGATCGGGTCTCCGGCTCGGCGGGCTCGAAGGTGTGTCCCTGCCGGGGCGGCCCGGTCACGGGACCACCCCGCGGAACAGGAGCTCCTCCAAGGGTTGGGCCTCGGGGTTCCAGGGGATGACGACGGCGCCCAGGCGACGCAGCCGCTCGTGACGGGGTCTGGCCAGGTGGGAGAGCAACCGGGCGGTCCCGGTGGTCGCCTCGTCGCCGGGGACCAGGTGGAACGCCTCTGGTTCGATGATCAGCATGGGTCGCTTCTTGCCTGGGGTCAGGGCCCGCAACCGGCGAAGGGCCTGCTCGAGGTGCTCGGTCTGCACGCCGGTCCGTGTGACGAAGATGACCATGGGGCTGCTGGCCACCAGCCAGGACCGGCAGCGTTGGACGGCCTGAAGGGGACCCTCGTCACCCTCGCCGGGTTCCAGCTGGGCCAGGTACCGCTGGATCTTGAGGAACTGCTTGGTGCCGACATCCGGGTACAGTGGGTCGGCGGCATCGGTGTTGTAGGCGTAGAGCCCGACCTTGTACCCGCGGTCGAGGTAGGCAAGCGCCAGGCCGGAGACCGCAGCGATGGCGACCTCGAACCCGTTCTCGACGTTGGTACCGACGACCATGTGGCGGCCGGCGTCCAGCAGGAACCAGACGGCCTTGCGGCCCTCGACCTCGTACTCGTTGACCAGGGGTGCCTGGGTGGCAGCCAGGCGGGCGGTGGCCTTCCAGTTGACCGATCGGGGCGGGTCGCCCCACCGGTACTGCCTGAGCTCCTTGAAGTCGGTCGTCTGCAGGCCGACGGCGGCGACGTCCTCGTCTGGGGCGATGGTGGCCGCCGTGCCTCGCATGGCCCGCAACCGCCGGATCGGGACGATCCGCGGATGGACCTCGAGCTTGTGAGCGTCCCCATAGGCCTCCGGGGGCTCGGATCTCAACCCGTTGGCCGGCTGCGCGGTCACCGCCAGGGGGCCAAGGGTGAACTGGCCGCGTTTGGTGGCTCGGACCTCGAAGGTCCGTTGGATGGTCACCCGGCCGCGGCCCTTGGTCAAAAGGTGCACGTTGCTGCCGGAGACCAGATCGAACTCCGGCGGGAGGTGGCTCCCGGCGAGCACGAGCCCGCTGGGCCCATCGAGCTCCAGCTCCAGGGCCACCTCAAGCACGTCCCCGGCCCGGGCCTGGTTCGGGCAGGTCAGCCCTGCCGTGCGGACCTGGGGGCTTGTCTGCAGGAAACCGACGATCAGGGCCATGGCGGGGATGGCCGATAGGCCGAGGAGGACCGGGTTGCCTGTGCCAAGGCCCAAGGTGACCAGGCCCACGGCGACGAGGATGAGCGCGTGACCGGACCGGGTCAGCATGGGATCATGGGGCCTCATGCACCCCGGCTGTAAGCGGTCGGTGGCTGGATGCCCTTGGTGACCTCGTGGACGACATCCTCGGCCGAGAGGCCCTCGAGCACGTGCTCCATCTCCAGGATGATCCGGTGGGCGGTGGCCTCGATGGCCAGGTCCTTGATGTCATCCGGCGTGACGAAATCACGGCCTCGGACCAGGGCCAGGGCCCGCGAGCACCGGAGCAACGCCAGGGCCCCGCGCGGGCTTGGTCCCACCTCCACAGCGCCGTGGTCTCGGGTGCCCCGGATGATCCGACCGATGTAGTCCAGGATGGCGTCGTGGACGAAGACGCGGGTCTCGACGACCTCCTGGAGCCGTCGGAAGGCCTGCTTGCTGATCACCGGTTCGACGTCCTGGCTGGGGTCGTCCTTGGCCCAGTTGATCCGTCGGTGCATGATCTCGCGCTCCTCCTCCAGGGAGTCGGGGTAGCCGGTGTGGAGGCGGAGCAGGAACCGGTCCATCTGGGCCTCCGGCAGCGGGTAGGTGCCCTCCTGCTCGATCGGGTTCTGTGTGGCCAGCACGAAGAAGGGCGAGGGGATGGTCATGGTGGTGCCCTCGATGGTGACCTGGCGTTCCTCCATGGCCTCCAGGAGGGCCGACTGGGTCTTGGGGGGTGAGCGGTTGATCTCGTCAGCCAGGAGCACGTTGGTGAACACGGGCCCCTTGGTGAGGGTGAACTCGCCGGTGCGGGGGTTGTAGACGTTGGTGCCGATGATGTCGGCCGGGAGGATGTCCGGGGTGAACTGGATGCGTTTGAAACCGGCACCGATGGTCCGAGAGAACACCTTGACCAGCAGGGTCTTGCCAAGGCCCGGGTAGTCCTCGAAGAGGACGTGGCCGTTGGCCAGGGCACCTGCCAAGAGCTTCTCGACCAGGCCGGGGTTGCCGACGTAGATCGAGCTGACACTGTCCTGGATCTCCTGGCATTTCTCGGCGATGGTGCTCATGGTCGACCTCCGGGTGGTCTAGGGGTGGGTCGGTTGCGGGACTCGATCAGGGACAGCAGGTCCTCGTTGGCCTCGACCCGGGCCCGGCGCTGGGCTCGGGCCTGGCTGTCACCGCGGGCCAGCGCGTACCAGGCGCTTGCCAGCTCGAGGGCCAGGAAGGTGGCCGCCGTCGCGTACCCGATCACGGCCATCCGGTACGGGGTGGCCAGCGGCCAGGAGAGCGCCTGGAAAAGGGCCTCCAACAGTGGTTGGAACGGGAAGAGCACGAGCCCGGCAAGGAGGACAGCCAGAAAAGCCCGTCGCAAGGTCACCAGCTCGTCCTCCAGCTCCCGGCGGACCTGGCGCCAGGGGGGCTTGGTGAAGTCGGCGAGGACCACGATGCCCACCGTGCCCAGGGCCAAGGCCCCGGCGCCCAGGTAGAGCAGGCCCCAGGGGCCCTGGGCTTGAGCGCTCATCTGAGCGGTGCCTACCAGGGCCAGGCCGGCCCCCAGGAGGCCGACGCCAGCGGTGACCCAGCGGTGGCCATAGCGCATCGGTCGCAACTGGAGGGCATAGATCCCCAGCCCCACGATCAGGGTCAAGGGTCCTTGGACGGCTAGCTGGCCCAGGTTCCCCAGCAAGACGCCGACGACGGCGGCCAGGCCGGCGACGGCCACCAAGCCCGAGACAAGCGCCATGGTGAGCGGTCGGTGGCCGTAGGGGGGGCCGGTGGCGGTCTCTCTGGCGTCCTCGATGGCCTGTGTCTGCTCCTGCTCTGGGATGTCGCGCAGGCTCATGGCCTCTCGGAGGTAGGTCTCGTACCGTTGGGACCAGCGGCCGTCGTGGAGGAAGCGTTCCATGGCCTGGTGGACGTTGCGGTAGGCATCGTCGACCAACGGCTCGGCGCGTTGCCTGTGGGGCCTTGCCTCGCCCTGCATGGGTGCAGCGGCCCCGGCCAGGGCCCGCCCGATGTCGATCAGGAGGGCGAACAAGGTGATGCCCACGCCGAACCGGGCGGCCACCAGCGGGGCCGGGTCCAGGGACCCGCGGACGGCCAGGTAGGCCAGCACGGTGATGGCGCCGATGGTGAACCGGAGGGCCAGGCCGGGGACAGCGGGTTCGATGCCCTCACCCGTTCGCGTCGAAGCCATCCCTCCGAAGAGCCCGCTTGGCCTTCATGAAGGCCTCGTAATCCGTCCGGTCGACCGGTGCGGGCGAGTAGTCCGCGCGTTCGAAGATCCGGGCCACCCGGGCTGCCTCGGGGCGATCGTAGGATCGGGCCAGCTCCCACGGGGTGGCGTCGGTGCCACAGCGACCCTGGTGGGCGGCGGCCTCCTGGAGGTCGCGGTTCTCACGGTCGATCTCCGCCCGGTAGTCCACCAGGCGCACGTCCAGGGTCGTCTCGGTGGGTGGGTGGACATCCTGACCCGGGAAGCTGGCGTGGAAGCTCATCATGTCCCCCTGGCCGGGTGGCACCGGTAGGCTGGCTCTTCCGTCCTCGTCGAGCTCCACGGTAGCGCCCCCGTGGGGACCTTGGACCTGCACGCGGACCTGGGCGATCGGGTGGCCCTGTCGCGTGGTCAGGCGGACCTGGAGCCGCGTCGGCTCGTCGGCATGCCAGACCGGCGGCAGCCCGTCGTCCTGGGAAGCCAGTCGGAGCTCGAGGCGTGGGCCGACGGGAGCCGGTTGGGTGGCTGTGGCCTTGTCGCGACGGTAGCGCCAGGCGACGAACCCGGCCAGGCCCACGGCGCCGATACCAGCCAGCCATCCCCACGGCAGGGGGGCAGGGGTCACCTGGACCGAGGCCACCTTGCTGCTCGATGAGGTGGTGCCGGTCTCTTCGGCCTGGACGCTGACAACGGTGAGACCCTCGGCCCCTCGGGGCCGATCCAGGGTCACGGTGGCGGTGCCATCGGCCCCGGTGACGGCCTGTTCTGTGGACGAGACGGCCCCCTTGGCCTCGACGGTCAAGGGGATGCCCTCGAGGACACCCTGGTCGCCCAGCGCGGTGATGTCCACAACGATGGGATCGCCGGCCTGGCCGGTCTTCTGGATCTCGATCTCCAGCTGGGGCGCCTGGAGGATCTTCACCGGGACCGCCTTGTCGACGCCGAACCGCGGCAGATCGAGGCTGGCCTCCCGCATGCCCGGTTCAACCGAGGCGCTCAACGGTACGGCCAGACGGAGGCGGCCTTCCTGGTCGGTGGCCCCGCCGACGTCGGCCCTGGCCACCTGGAGGGCGACCGGTTCGCCTGCCAGCGGTCGTCCGTCGATGGAGAGCTCGAGGGTAGCGTTGCGGGTCTCCCCGGGCGTGAGGCGGATCTCTCCCTGGACATCGAGCTCGGCAACGTGCATGGGGATCCTCTCCCGGGCATCCGAGTGGAGGCGGTCGCCGGGGCTCCTCAGCGTGAGGTTCCAGTGTCCTGGGGATGCCAGGGAGACCGGGACGATGGTGCGTCCGTTCTCGTCGGTGAGGGCCCGGGCTTGGGCCCCCCCTGGTGGCTGGGCGATGACCTCGGAGGCCCCCAGGGGGTTGCCGAGCTCGTCGGTGGCGGTGACCCGCAGCGGCAGGGTTCCACCCAGTGGGGCCACGGTCGGGGGTTGGGCGGCAAGCTCGGTCTGACCGGTCACGGTGACCACGACGGTCCGGGAAGCGGTGACGCCCTGGGTCTCGAGACGCAGGGTGTGGTTGCCCACCGGCAGGTCGCTGGGGATCGGGACGTGGATCTGGAAGGTGCCTTGCCGGTCGGTGGTCGCATTGACCCGCTGATCGGCGTAGGAGCCCACGACCTCGACACCGTCGGCCGGCTGGTTCTCCAACCGGACCTCGCCGTTGAGGGTGCCGGTCTGTCCGCGGGGGATCACCACGGTGGGTTCGGTCTCGATGCGCGCGTCGATGATGTCGATCCTGGCCCACGTGTGGGCCGGTTCCAGGTGCTCGGTGCCGGCGAACGTGGCCGAGACGTTCCAGGTGCCGGGGAACGGGAACCCTCGCAGGATCGCCACGGCCTCCCCTGTGTCGTCAGTGATGGCCGAGATCACGTCGATGTCGCTCCCTTCGACGCGGAACGCGACACGTTGGCCCGGCACCGGGGCGTCGAACTCGTCGGTCAGCGTGGCTCGCAGGGGGACGCGGACGTTGGCCCCCTCGGTCTTGGGAAGGTCGATCTCGATCTCGGGCGTGCCGGCGACCTCGACGACCGGATCGCTCCACGCCTCCAACAAGGGGGGGTCCTGGTCCAAACGGGGTTCGGCTTTGGCCACGATGTGGTAGGGCTGGGTGGGCCGGCTCTGGTTGATCCGGGCCGGGGCCTCGAAGGTCCCGTCGGCCTGGGTCCTGATGGTGCCGATCTGGATCTCGAACCCTGGTGCCTCCTTGCTGGCGTTGGCATAGAGGGTCACGGGATGGTCGACCGACGGGGTGCCGTTGGCGCGCTCGACGTAGCCTTCGACCGTGAAGACGGTCCCCTTGCGGATGACGTCCGGGACCTGGGTGACCTCGATCCTTGGCTTCTCGGGGTCCTCGGGCCGGGGGACGGTGGTCGGATCGGCGGGGCCCTGCCGGCCCTGATCGAGCAGCCGTCGGTTGGTCTGGTCGTCGCCGAGCTGGCCTCGCACGATGGTGCCAGCGGGGAGCTCGTGCCGGCCGTCGGCCAGGTCCTCACCCAGGCCCGGGGTCGCCGCGGGGAGCACGATGGTGGTCCCCGGCCCCAAGGGCACCGGGGTCTCCTGGGACATGGTGATGGTCGAGAGGACCACGCGGGTGCCCCCGGGCAGGTCGAAGGTCGACCGGGGACCGACCACACCTGGGTCGATCGGCAGCGTGGTGGCGCCCGGCAGGATCAGGGTGGCGTTGGGGGGTGCGGTCAGCCGGCCCTCGTCGCTATGGATCAGGCACCCGCTGGGACAGGTGAGCTGGTTGCCCTCGTAGGTCCCACCGCTTGGCAGCTCGACCTGGGACGGGCGCTGGAGCTCGATCGGGGCGACCTGGATCCGGCCCTCCGGCTGCAAGGTGAGCAGCGCTTGCTGGTTGAGGTGGAGGACGTTGCCGGCCCGGTCGAGATCGCCGAGGCGAGCTGGGGCGGGGTCGAGCAGCGTGAACTCGGAGATCGGCAGCCCGGGGCTGTCCTCGTCGGGTGGCGTGAACGTGACGTCCTGGCTGGCCTCCTGGGCGGCGATCATCTCCTCTCGGACCTCGTCGACGAGGGCCGTGGAGAGACCCAGCACGGAGACCAGGAGGATCAGGGCTGCCACGAGTTGGAGCGGCCGACGGTCCACGCGCTGTTGTCCGCTGCAACCACCTTAAACGTTCACGTAGCTGGGCCTCGGCCTCTACCTCCCCCGTCGCCGTGTCGCCGCCTGCCAGGGAACCTTTTTTATGACGACGCCCTCCATCGGAGACCGTGTTCCGGTTCAGGGTGTACGAGTTCCAGAAAGACACGCTCCTGGCGGCCACCGACGAGGAGCTGATCGGCCGGTGTGTGACCCGCGGAGAGGTCGAGGTCCACATCACCGAGCAGTTCTACGGCACGGAGGTCGCCAGCGCCGGCGAACTGAGGTCCATGTTGGCCGAGTGCACGGTGGCCAACCTGATGGGCGAACGCTGCGTCACCCTGGCCCGCGAGCTAGGCCTGGTCCACGGGGACAACGTCATCGAACTGGACGACGTCCCCCACGCCCAGGTCGCCCGGATGCGGTGATCCACGGCCATGTCCGATCAGCAGAGCTCCTCGAACCGGCCGACCACCGACGCCTTCTGCATCACCTGCGGGGGTCCCGACCCCGTGGCCGACGGCGAGTGCGCCGACTGCCTGCGCGAGGAGATCGACGTCGTCCGCGGCCCGGGCCAGCCCGTGACCGTCGAGGTCTGCCAACACTGCGGCGCCATGCCGGTCAAGGACCAGTGGAAGGAGCCCCGGTCCCTCCAGGAGGAGGTCGAGAAGGCCGCCATCGGCTCCCTGAAGGTCCCCGGCGCCCTGGAGGATCTCAACATCGGGTTGCGGGTCCACGAACGAACCGAGGACCACTACACCATCGACGTCCACCTGGAAGGCACCTACAAGACCGTGGACGTGGCGGCCGACCAGACCGTCGAGGTCCGGGTCCGGGGTGCCTCCTGCCCTGCCTGCTCGCGTCGCCACGGTGGCTATTTCGAGGCTATCGTCCAGCTCCGGCAGGAGGGCGACGCGGAGGTCCAGGAGGAGCATGCCGGTGACATCGCCCAGATCATCGAGGACGAGGTCCGGCGCTTGGGCGGTATGGCCGGCGGCCAGTCCTATCTTCTCAAGGTCGAGCCGATGCACGGCGGGTTCGACTACTACTTCGGTACGATGAGCGTCGCCCGGGGCGTCGTCCGCCGGATCATCGACCGGTACGGCGCCAAGACCACCGAGACCATCTCGACCGTGGGACGCCGGGACGGGCAGGACGTCAACCGGTTGACCATCGCGGTCAAGATCCCCGAGGCCACGCCCGGCGCTATCCTGGGCCTGGACGACGAGGTCCTCCGGGTCCAGGGCCGCAAGGGCAACCGGATGCTCACGTTCACGATCCCCGACGACGAGAAGCGGATGCTCGAGGAGCGCGACCTGGAGCGTGCCCGTGTCCTGGAACCCGAGGTCGTGGACGTCGTCTACGCCGAGGCCGGGGAGGGCCAGATCCTCGAACCGGAGACCTACAAGACCGTCGAGGTGCGGCTGCCCCGGGAGGTCGACATGGGGGACCAGGTGCGGGCGGTCCGGTACAAGGGCGACTGGATCGTGGTGGGCAAGGCCGACCGCTGAACCGGCGTTCACCCTGTCAGAGGGCCAGGGTCTCGAACAGGTCGGTGAGGCCCTCGACGGCCCGGTCGTGCAGCACCTTGCCCATCTTGTCCGTGGCTTGGCTGGGATCCCCGCCGTACCCGTCGGGCCAGATGCTGGAGGGGTCCTTGGGGATGATGTGCGGTACCTCGTCGACCATGTGGGCCAACGGTGGTTGCTTGACCAGCTCGGGCCGGTAGTAGAGCATCCGGGCGGTCTCCATGGTGCCGGCGTGACCGTCGCCGGCGGGGATCTCGATCTCCTCGAGGTCCTCCTCGTCCAGGGCGAAGAGCAGGTCCCACTCGGACAGGAGGCCCACGGTCATGTCCACCCCCTCGTCCAGGGTGTCGCGGACGGCCAGCTTGAGCGCCCGCATGTGGCCGCCGCCGGCATGCCCGGAGACGATGGCCAGGCTCGTCACGCCGTGGCGGGCCAGCTCGTCGAGGATGTCGGCGGTGATCGCCCGCAACGTGTCGAAGCTGATGGAGATCGACCCCGGGAACCCCTTGGTGCTCACGCAGTTCCCGTACCAGAGCGTGGGCAGGACCACGCTACCGGTGGCCGCAGCTGCCTCGTGGACGACCGCTTCGACCTGGAAGCCGTCGGTGCCAAGCGGTAGGTGTGGGCCGTGCTCCTCGAGGATCCCGACGGGGAGCACGAAGGTCCGGTGGCCGGCCAGCCGGGCGTACTCGTCCTTGGTGAGCTCGACGGCTAGGATCGGCTCCGGGTCACGCTCGGTGCCTTCGGTCGGCTCGGTGGACGGTGACATCGCCGACGGATGCCCTCAGGCCTATATATCAGAAATGGATAAGCGGGCCCGATGGCACGCCGGCATCGCCACAACAAAGGCGGCGGTCGACAACCGTCGAACAAGATGCTCGATATGAGCCGTGAGGCTCACTTCCGCTACGATGCCGAGCAGATCCTGGACCAAGATCCTGTGGAAGAGGACCACCAACAGGCCCTTCTCCAGCAGATCATCGCCCGGGGCTCTCGACAGGGGATCGAGAACGCCCGGGATTACGTCCGCGAGAAGTGCGACGAGGAGGACCTGATCGAGGACGAGACCCGCGACAAGCTCATGCGGTTGCTCGGTCGGTACTCGACCTACCGCTGACCGTCCTCCGGGTCACTCACGGTCCTGGGGGATCTCTCCCTCTTCGCTCGGCGGGAGCTGGGGGTAGTCCACGGGACCACGCTGCTCTTTCTCGATCGTATCCTCGAGGTCCCTGAGCGTGTCCTGCATCTTGGCTTGCATCCGTCCCAGGGTCCGCATGGCCTTGGGGAGGTGCTCGGGGCCGAAGAAGAGCAGGAGAGCGAACCCGACCAGCATGACCTCCCACGTGCCCAGGCCCAGGACCATCAGGTAGGCTTAGCCGACGACCTGCCTTGAGGGTTTGGGAGGGCTTGGCTTTTATACCTGGAGGGGGCCTGGACGGGTTGATGAGCGGCCCCCGCTGGCCGGCCTGCCCGGAGTGCTTCTCCGAGGACATCGAGGTCCTCCACGAGCAGAACCCCGAGGCGGCTTCGACACACGCCACCCTGAAGTGCCAGGATTGCCAGAGAGTGTTCAGGGATGTCATCGAGGAACCCAAGGAGCTCGAGGTCCGCTGCGTGATCAGCGACGGTGCTGAGAGCCAGGCGACCATGATCCCCCTGACCACCGGGGACCGGATCCGGGTCGACGACGAGATCTACGGTGCCGGCCAACGATTGTTGGTCACCGCCATCGAGGTCGAGGGGGACCGCCGGGTCCAGACGGCCCCGATCGAGGACATCAAGACCCTGTGGTGCAAGAACTTCGAGACCGTCACGCTGGACGTGGCTGTCAACAAGGGTCATATCACGCATTCGGACGAGATCACCGTCGTCCCCGAGGAGACCTTCTACCTGGGCGACGAGCTGACGATCCACAACCAGCAGGTCCGGATCAAGGCGATCAAGACCAAGGACACGATCCTGCGGCACCGTGGCAACGCCGAGGCCCGCGAGATCGTCCGGATCTTCACCGAGCGCACCGACTGGCGCCAGGAACGCGCGGCCCGCGAGACCGAGGACGACGAGGACGAACCAGCGGGCTCTGAGCGAGGCCGGTACCGATGACCACCGTGCTCGACGGCAAGGCCACGGCCAAGGCCATACGCGACGAGGTCGCCCAGGCGGTGGCCGAGCTGGCCGACGCCCACGACGTCCAGCCCCGGCTAGACGCGATCCTGGTCGGCGACAACGAGGCCAGCAAGGTCTACGTCCGCATGAAGCAGAAGGACTGCCAGGAGGTGGGCATCGATAGCCGCCTGCACGACCTGCCGGCCGACACCCCCCAGGACGAGCTGCTCGGCCTGGTCAAGACGCTCAACGACGATCCCAGCTGCGACGGGATCCTCGTCCAGCTCCCCCTGCCCGACCCCATCGAAGAAAGCGCGATCCTGGAGGCGGTCGATCCTGCCAAGGATGCCGACGGGTTCCATCCGATCAACCTGGGACGGCTGGTGGCCGACCGGGCCGGCCTCACGCCGGCCACCCCCACCGGCATCCTGCACCTGCTGGATCGGTACGGGATCGAGACCGAGGGCGCCCACGCCGTGATCGTGGGCCGGTCCACCATCGTGGGCAAGCCCATGGCCCTGCTCTTCCTCCAGCGGGAGATCAGCGCGACGGTCACGGTCTGCCATTCCAGGACCCAGGCGTTGGCCCAGCGGACCCGGGAGGCCGACCTCCTGGTCGCCGCTGTCGGCCGCCCAGAGATGATCACGGCCGACATGGTCAAGGAGGGGGCCACCGTCATCGACGTCGGCATCAACAGGGTCGATGGCGAGCTGGTCGGCGACGTCGCCTTCGACGAGGTCCAAGAGGTCGCCGGCCACATCACGCCGGTCCCCGGTGGGGTGGGCCCCTTGACCCGAGCCCAGCTCCTGGTCAACGTGGTCCACGCGGCCTGCAAGCGGCGTGGTCTACCGGTCCCGTCAAGCCTCAGCTAGGTCGCCTGGGCCGCTGACGCCGGCGATCCCCTGGCCAGCTATCCCGAGCGTGGCAGGCCGAGCTCCCGGGCGATGACCATGCGTTGGATCTCGCTGGTCCCTTCACCGATCTCGCACAGTTTGACGTCCCGGAAGAACCGTTCGACGGGGTAGTCGGTGGTGTAGCCGTTCCCGCCGAGGATCTGGATGGCTTCCTTGCAAGCGCGCATGGCAGCCTCGCTGGCGTAGAGCTTGCCCATGCTGGCCTGCTTCTTGAACGGCTTGCCCTTGTCCACCAGGTCGGCTGCGCGCCACAAGAGCAGGCGGGCAGCGTCGAGCTCGGTGGCCATGTCGGCCAGCTTGAACTGGATGGCTTGGAAGCTGCCGATCGGGGTCCCGAACTGTTCGCGCTCCTTGGCGTAGTCCAGCGCGATGTCCAGGGCCCCCTGGCCCAAGCCCAGGGCCATGGCACCGATAGCGATCCGGCCGGTGTCCAGCGTCTTGAGCGCGCCGATGAAGCCCTCGCCTTCGTCCCCGATCATGCGCTCGGCGGGGATGCGGCAGTCCTCGAGGAGAAGCTCGCTGGTCTCCGAGCCGTGGAGGCCAAGCTTCTCCTCCAGGACACCGGGCCGGAACCCGTCGTCGTCGGGTTCGACGATGAAGGCGCTGATGCCCCGGGTCTTGTGCTCGCCGGTGCGGGCCATGACGGTGATCACGTCGGCCGAGTGGCCGTTGGTCGCGAACACCTTCTGGCCGTTGAGGACCCAGGTGTCGCCGTCCTTCTCGGCGGTGGTGGTCAGCCCGGCGGCATCCGACCCGCTTCGGGGCTCGGTCAGGGACCAGCAGCCGATGGCCTGGCCCTTGGCCAGCGGTTCGACGTAGGTCTCGCGCTGCTCGTCGGTGCCCTGGGTCTTGATGTGGCTGGTGCCCAGACCGTTGTGGGCGGCCAAGGTGATCCCCAGGGAGCCGGACACGCGGCTGATCTCCTCGATCATGATGGCGTAGGAGACGAAATCGGCCCCTGCACCACCCCACCTGGGATCGACCGTCATCCCGGTCAGCCCCATCCCGGCGCAACGGTCCCAGAGGCCCAGGTCCTCGTGGAAGACACCCTTCTCCTCGATCTCCTCGGCCTTGGGAGCGACCTCCTTCTGCGCGAACTCGCGCACGGCCCGCCGGATGGCCTCTTGGTCGCTGGACAGCTCGAAGTCCACCATCACCGCTCGCAGCGCGCTCCGGTTGGTAAAGCTTGTGCCAGCCGGCCCTGTCCCCGGCCGTTGGGCGATCTGTGCCCCCGTGGCCGCCGTAGGGAGCGTTCCAGGCCGGCGGGGTTCCGTTCCAGAGGGCCCCAGGGATCTCGGGGTCGGATGGGCGTCCTGCTCGCCTTTCTCATACCTCGCCTGACCGATGGATCACGCGCGATGGCGCTGGATCCAGCGGCCCTCGACGACGCCCGCCAGGGCCCTGCGACAGGCAGAGCCAGACCAGACCGCGCCCCCGGGGAACATCCCGGGCAGGAGCCAGGGTCCCCCGCCGGTGGAAGACCTTCGCGCGCCACGCGAGCCCTTTTATACAGGAACCAGCATCGGGCCGGCCTGAGAGTCCCATGCAGCCTAAGGCCGACACCTGTACCTCCTGCGGCGTCCGGCTCATCGGCCGTGGCAGTACGAGCTTCCCCTGCCCCGATTGCGCCGATACCCACATCGGTCGCTGCCCCCAGTGCCGCGACCAGGGCGTCGAGTACGAGTGCCCTTCCTGCGCCTTCGTCGGCCCGTAGCGCCCCGGGACTGGTGACCGATCATGGGTGAACTCATCGCCGTCTTCAAGATCATGCCTGAGAGCGTCGACTCCGACCTGGACGCTCTGACGACCCAAGCCAAGGACGTCATCCCCGAGGGTGTCACCTGGGAGAGCGTCCAGACCAAGCCCGTGGCTTTCGGCCTCAAGGCCCTCCACGTGACCCTCCGCATGGAGGACAGCGAGGACATCTCCGTGGATGGCATCGAGGACGCGATCGCCAAGATCCAGGGCGTCGAGTCCGTATCCTGCGAGGACGTCGGGCGGCTCTGACCAGCCCATCGACCCCCGACAACCGGGCGTCCCCGGGGCCCACCCTTGGCCCCTGGTCTCCATGTCTCAACCGGCTGGAACAGCGTTCGATACGCTTTTTATCCACCTTCTCGCTGGCCCCTTGGGTTGAACATATGACGCCTGGGAACACGTATACGGCGGTTATCGCAGCGCTCGCGCTCCTGACCGTGGGGTTGGCAGGATGCGTCGAGGAGGCCGAGGTCACCGCCGTCGGGTGCACAGGGTCCGAGGAAGGCATGGCTGCCGAGGCGGTCGGTGGCCTCGCTGAGGCTCGGTTCGCAGCCGGCGAGACCGAGGGCTTGGTGACCCAGGATACCGGGACCGAGCTGCAACCGGGGACCGATGTCCCGGCGCTGAAGCTCGGTACGATCCTGCCGCTGACCGGCGATCTGAGCCCGTACGGGCCGTCTGCCGA